>CAZQSI010000089.1:0-2078 GCA_964596155.1 uncultured Chitinophagaceae bacterium | reverse complement strand
CCGGATGGTGCCCATGTATATGCCAGGTCAAGTGAGCGGTCAAACCGTGCATCGTTGTTCACCGAACCGACGCTGGGATCCGTATAAAAACCGAACACTGTGGAATCGTAATCATTGTCCGAAATATTCACGATGTCGTAATGCCAGAAGATAATATCTTCCGCTAGAACGTGCGTCCATTGAAAACCGCGGATTTCTACACGCAAGCCGAGACCGCCGCGGGAGGAGTCAGCGGCGATCGGGAAAAATTTGTCAAGCACATTGGTGAATTCTTTATCCTGAGAATCGTCCACCACAAAATACGTTTCAAGCTGGGCATTGCTCACGCCGCGTCCGAAATATCCGTACCAAAAACCGTCCCATTTTTTAATTGAATCTTCCTGAGTTCCGTACAAATCATAAAAAACGGATCTCGGCCATTGGGAAGGAAATGTGGACTTATCGATATTGATACCCGGCCGTGTCGATGCGGGATTCACATATCCCGGTACCGGTTCGAGTCCCCAGATGTCTCTCGTAACGGGATCAACATCCATTTCCTCGCGATACGCCGATTGAACCGGTGTGATGTATTTTGTTTTCCCCGTTGCATCGGTGATTTTAACTTTGGAACCGATCAACAGACCGAGACCGTCCAAACTTCTGTGACCTGTTCCTTTCGGCCATTCGCCGTGCGGAGCGGAGACGGCGCCGTCAAACCAGTCCGACACTTCTCCGGAGTTTTGATAGACAGTCCGCACGAGATTGCCGTCCAATATTCCTTTTTTCCGGTATTGGATATTTCCTTTTGGCTCATTGCGGAACATCTGGATTTGCGGAGTCACCTGCGCTTCCGCAATGATGCAGAAGAACAGCGCGAAGATTCCGATGTTGATAGTGACGGATTTCTTTTTCATAAGTACATTCATACAATAACCATCGTGATTAGTGAATTAAAAATCCAAATTGACGCCGAATCGGACATTGCGCGGCGATGAGAACGACGTAGGATTGTTCAGCCATTCCTGCATCGTATTGAGTCCGTATATCGGACCGGCTTCATCCAGGAAAATATTCCTGTTTGCTCTGCCGCTGGCGGCATCAACATTATACTCGTTCATAATATCGAGGATGTTATACACAAGCATAAACAAATTGCCGGAAATGCCTCCGAAGGAAAATGATTTTTCCGCGCGGAAGTCGAGCGAATAGGTTGACGGCTTAATTCCGCCATTTTCAAAACGAAGACCGCCGCTGACGCGGATGCTTTCCGTATAAGGGAAACCGACGCCATAGCCGAAAATCAATCCGGTCATCCAATTGCCCTGTTCTCCGACATTAAGCGATACATTCAGCGTTGAACGCTGATCCCAGTCGAGAGGAACAACTTTTTTGTTGGTGGCAAGCGGCGGATCGGATTGATTGTTGAAGAACACAGAAAGCGGATCGGATGCATTTCCTTCTGCGATCTGATAGGTGTAATCGGCGCGCAGACTATAGTAGTCCGAATACCGTTTCTCCATCGAGAAGATGAATCCGCGCACGTTTCCGTAGTCGCGGTTGATATACCGGGCATATTTGAACCCTTCGTGAGTTTGAATAATTTCCGTGCCAAGCAGATTTCTGATATCCCGGTAATAAATCGTGAAGTCGATGCCGATATTTTCAAACAGTTCCTGCTGCAATCCGAGTTCGTACATCACTGTCCGCTGCGCGTCGATATCCGGATTGCCCGAAATGCTTTGCAGCTGCGCCGTGGGAGCAATCAGGAATTCCGAATTGGTGTACAGATTTCCGAATGACGGGATCTGAAAGAAATGTCCGTAGGAGAAATGGATGATGCCCTTATCGGTAATCGGAAATGAAACGCCGAGACGGGGACTGACTTGTATCTTCTCTTTTGCATCGACCATCGTTCCTGCTTTTCCGAATGCAGAATCAAACAGCGTGTTCCGCATCGGATTTTTCAGATCAGCAAGCAGTTTCGCGTTCGGATTAAAATAATCCATCCGGAGGCCGGCATTGATGATCATGATTCCATATTCCATTTTGTCCTGTATATAAGCAGATGCTTCGTACGGACGTTTGCTGTAGCTTTG
>CAZQSI010000088.1:0-8439 GCA_964596155.1 uncultured Chitinophagaceae bacterium | reverse complement strand
ACGACATCTCCCATCGTATCGGCGATTTTCACGCGGTCGCCGATCTTGAACGGCCGCATGTACGTCAGAACAACGCCGGCAACGACGTTCGCAATCGCCGATGAAGATCCGAGGGAGAACAAAACACCGAGAAACACCGAAACACCCTGAAACGCATCGGAGCCCGAGCCGGGGAGATACGGAAATATCACAACTGCGGCAAATGCAAAAATTAAAAACCGTACGATCTTGAATGTCGGTTCCGCCCAATCTTTGTGAAATCCGGAAATCGAGAGGGAGCCCTTTTCCATTTCCGAAAAAATCAGATGGACAATTTTAACCGCGTATCGGGTTAAAAAGACGATGACAATGATCGTGAAAAGATTGGGAATGTAATTAATGACGGTGATAAAGGTACTTTGCAACGGAGAGAGAATGTAATTGAGCAGCTGTGCAGACCAGGCCTTGGTAAATTCAAACAATCCGAAGATTGTCGTCAAGGTCATATAGACAATAATTGCTCCGAAGAAGAGCCGTGCTGCGGAATTGACTGTTGCGAGAATTTCGGCAATCCGCTCCCCGGAAAGAAGTTCGATATTGTTGATGGCAACGGATTGAATCCGTGTCTTTTTCCATTCCTCAATCCGTTCATTCAGATATTCATACAGTGACTGCGACCATTTAAATGCTATACGGGAAATGATGAGAACGAACAAAGTGGTGATAATGGAGTCGATTGTAGACCGGAAATCAACCTCTGCCGTCCAGGGGAGGGAATTTACAGACAAGATGAATGCAAAATAGATGACTGCCAGTGAAAGGAGGAATCGAATTCCCTGAATGACTGAGAGAATCGACGTTGTCAGTGTTTCCTCGCTGACGATCCGTTTGGATCGGATCACAATGGATTTGATCCGGACGCCTTTCATTGAAAGAATCTTTTTATAGATTCCCGGGAAGATTTTGTTGATCATTCTCAGCAAAAACAGCGCGGCAAGGATAAACAAGATGATGAAACCTGCGCTTTTGAGAATGTTGATCACTGTTTCATTGCGAAAAACCTCCGTGAAGTATTCTATCATGATTAATCCTTTTTCATGTAACTGTCTGCGTTAAAGCAGTATCAACAGCTGCTCTATAATACTTTAAAAAATATACGTAATATCTGTTCTATAAAAAACGCAAAACGTGTTTGCCCATACTCAAATACTTTTGCTTGAAAAACGGTTTTCGAATCGAATAAATAAAGAGATTCGTAAAACAGAGATGGTGGTTCTCCGGCAAAATCATACTCCGGCCTCCAAAACCATCGAAATTGAGTTGAAACTAACTCATTTATCGTGTAACTTGACTTCGAATGTTAACATCGCTTCTGATAAAGAATTATGCATTAATCGAAGAGATTTCAGTTGAAGTCTCTCCCGGTTTTACTGCTATTACCGGCGAAACCGGCGCCGGCAAATCTATTGTTGTCGATGCGCTTGGATTATTGCTTGGTGAACGTGCGAGTTCTGAAATGATCAGAAGCGGTTCCGATAAGGCAGTGGTTGAAGGCGTCTTTGACATCCGAAACAATTCACGCATTGCCGAAATATTGCGTTCCAGCGAGAATGATATCACCGAAGAACTGATCATCCGCAGGGAAGTAACCGCCAAAGGTCAAAGCCGGTGTTTCGTGAACGATTCACCTGTTTCCGTCTCGTTGCTGAAAGAAATAGGCGATGCTCTTGTGGATTTGCACGGTCAGCATGAACACCAATCTCTCCTTCGTTCGGATACCCACATTGAATTTCTGGATAATTTCGGAGGATATCAGAGAGAACTTGAGGCATATAAAGAATTATTCCGCCGGTTGTCCGAACAGAGATCAAAAAAACGCGAACTGCAGTCGCAGGAAGAACAGCTGAAAGCGAAGCAATCGCTCTATGCGTTTCAGATAAAAGAAATTGATGCCGTTCAGCCGCGGAGCGGAGAAGAGGAAGAACTGGAAGCGGAGCTGAAGATTCTTGAAAACAGCGAAACGCTCAGCGAATTGTCAGCCGGACTCCACCAGATGCTGTACGATTCCGAAAATTCCGTCAGGGATAATCTGGTGAAAGCCAGAAAAATGGTGGAACAATTATCCGGAATTGATCAGACATTTGCGGAATCAGTGGGCGATGTCCGTTCTGCAGAAGTCATTGTTGAAGAACTCTCGAAAATGGTGCAGCAATATTCGTCGCGCATCGAATTTAATCCCGAGCGGCTGGAGGAAATACGGGAGCGGCTCGGCGCTCTTTCCATGCTGAAGAAAAAATATGGCGGGACCATCGAGCTGTTGATTGAACAAAGAAAAAAAATCGGCGAAGAATTTGCGCTGGCGGAAAATTTCGAAGGGGAAATCAAGCGGCTGGATCAGGTGGTGAAAGAGCTGCAGAAAGAATGCGGTGACGCGGCGGTTCGCATCACTGCGCTGCGAAACGAAGCAGCCGAAAAACTTGCAAAGGCAATTCTTTCCGCCATTGCCGATCTCGGGATTGCCAAAGCACGGTTTACGACGGCGATTCAGCAGAAAAATGTAGATCCGTCATCGCCGGGAATCTCCGTGAAAACGGGAGAGCATTTCGTTGAAGCGACGTCGAACGGCGTTGATCATGTTGAATTCTTTCTCTCGACGAATGTCGGAGAAGATCCCAAACCGCTCGCCAAAGTGGCGTCGGGCGGCGAAGTATCGCGCATCATGCTCGCGCTGAAGAGCGCTCTTGCCCGGTCGGATAAAACACCGCTGCTGATCTTTGATGAAATCGACACCGGCGTCAGCGGCCGAATCGGTCAATCCGTCGGAATCAGTCTGAAAAAACTTTCGGCACATCATCAGATTATCGCGATTACGCATCTGCCGCAAATCGCAGGCCTTGCCGACACGCATTTCACCGTCGAAAAAATTGAGAAGAACAATAAAACGATCACGCAGCTGAGAAAACTGACAACCGACGAACGCATCCATGAAGTTGCAAAACTGATGAGCGGATCCGAAGTGACGGAATCAGGTTTGAAAAGCGCCCGTGAACTTATGGGAATGAAATAATCTATGCCGTTAGTCATCACCAATTCGCTCACCAGAACAAAGGAACTCTTCACGCCGCTGACGGAAGGAGCGGTGCGGATTTATGTCTGCGGCCCCACGGTGTACGGATTGTCGCATCTCGGCCATGCCAAAAGCTACGTCTCGTTCGATGTTGTCGTCCGTTATCTCCGGTTTCTCGGGTATAAAGTAACGTATATCCAAAACATCACGGATGTCGGCCACTTAACCGACGATGCCGATCAGGGCGATGATAAAATTGCGGAGCAGGCAAAAAAGGACAAAATGCACCCGATGCAGGTCGTGGAAATATATACAAGGGAGTATTTTGAGGATATGGACGCCATGAACGTGCTCAGACCCGATATTTCCCCCCGGGCAACAGGTCATATCCCAGAACAAATCGCGCTTGCGGAACGTCTGATGAAGAAGGGATTTGCATACGAAGTGAACGGATCGGTGTACTTCGACGTGAGTAAGGATCCTTCCTACGGAAAAATGTCCGGAAGAGTGCTGGAGGAGGCGGAAAGCGGCACGCGCGTTGACGTGAAATCCGAAAAAAAACATCCCGCTGATTTTGCGTTGTGGAAAAAAGCAGAACCGAATCACATAATGAAATGGGATTCGCCGTGGGGACCGGGCTATCCGGGATGGCATATCGAATGCTCGGCGATGTCTATGAAATATCTCGGAGAATCGTTCGACATTCACGGAGGAGGACTCGATAATCAGTTTCCTCATCACGAGTGTGAAATTGCTCAGAGCGAAAGTGCAACGAATGTTCCGTTTGTCAAATACTGGATGCACAACAATCTTGTAACGGTCAACGGACAAAAGATGGGCAAATCCCTCGGAAATTTTGTTACGTTGAAGGATGCATTTAAACGATTTGATCCGGGCACCATCCGTTTTTTTATTCTTCAAAGTCATTATCGGAGCACGCTCGATTACAGCGAGCAGGCGGTCGAAGGAGCGGCGAAAGGACTTGAAAAACTCCGGAGCACCGTCACCCGGCTCAGAGGAGAAATCGGCAGAGAACGGAAGGGTGCATTGGACTTTAAAGACCGGCTCAAAGATTACCGGAAGAGATTCTTTGACGCGATGAACGACGACTTCAATGCTCCGCTTGCCATCGGAGTGCTGTTCGAACTTGTCCGAGAAACCAACGAACTCCTGTCGGACGGTGCCAATGCATCACATGATTTTTTGCTGACGCTTGATGAATTCTTTACATCATCCGCTGAAACCGTTTTGGGAATTTCACTTTCGACCGAATCGTCGTCCGCACATGGACTGGAACCGGATTTGATCGGTCTGCTCATTGCGTCCAGAAACGAAGCGCGCAAAGCAAAACAGTTTTCACTTTCGGACAAGATCCGGGATGAACTGAAAGCGATGGGAGTGATGTTGGAAGATACAAAAGATGGAACAACATGGAAAAAGGTGTAGGAATTTCGTACACTGATGTATCATAACCGAAGGCATTGCCTATGAAAACGATGTATGTCGTCTTAATCATTACACAGTTTGCAACTCCTCTTGCGGCGCAATTATCCGCCGGCGATGCATCGAACATTGAACCACGTTTTGTCATTGATACTCCCACCGCAGGATTGCTGAAGCGGGGGGCGTTTGCACTGGAATCCAATTTTTTTCAGGACGGAGGACTGATGTTCGGACTGTATGCCGGTGCGCTTGACCGGCTGACCTTCGGAATTTCCTACGGAGGAACCGGTGTCATCGGAAAATCCGCCGTGAACATGCAGAAACTTCCCGGCGTAATGATTAAATACAGATTGATTGACGAAAACGAATCGATGCCGGCAGTTGCGTTCGGATTCGATTCACAGGGAAAAGAAACATATATCGATTCGCTCGAACGGTTCACCATAAAGTCGCGCGGAATATTCGTCGCCGCAAGCAAGAATTATTCATTTCTCGGTTTTCTCTCGTTTCACGGCGGCATCAACTGGACAATGGAAAAAGCCGACGGTGATAAAGACATGGATGTTTTTATCGGACTTGAAAAATCGATCGGACAGGAATTGTCCTTCCTTGCGGAATATGATTTTGGATTCAATGACAGTCATGGAAGGGCACTCGGTCAGGGGAAAGGTTATGTCAACGCCGGTATCCGCTGGTCTCTTGCAAACGGTCTGACACTAGGTTTCGACCTTAAAAACGTCGTCAAAAATCAACAAAATGTCACATTTGCAAACAGGACGTTAAAGGTCGAATTCGTCAGGACACTTTGATTTCCTTGAATGCAGAAGATTGGCACAATTGTAATATTATTATTGAAGAGTATTTTTCACATTAACCAACAGGCATTTTTCCACAGTATTGGCATATTCTCCTATTAAACCTTCGCTACAATACCAACATCTACATTGAAAACCGTATCAGTTTATGGTACATTGTAAGGAATGAAATTCCTTCGGTACGTGTTTTATCAACAGAGACATTCAGAGACATTAAAAAACGATTGACGACGAGGTGGCCATGAAATCAGTGCTGAAAATTTTTCTATCTGCAGTTTCGTTCATATCATTTTCCGGCTGTTACACCGAACTTGCTACGATAGAACGGAGCGAGCCGAGTGTCGTGTACGAATCAGACACATCATACGACAACGGCACCGAGACGATTAATAATCACTATTATCTCGACGATGAATACCGCCGGTCACGGCTGCGCGTCTCATTCAATTATTATTATCCGTACTCTTCATCATGGATCGGCGGATATTACAATTCATACTTCAATGATTATTATTGGGGAATGTCTTATCGCCCAGCATGGTATTACGATCCGTTTTATACGGTGTATCCTCCGTACGGATGGGGTTATTATCCGCCTCATTGGTATGGTCCGTGGTATCCGTATTATTCGCCGTATGTATATTACCCGTCATATTATCCCGTAGCATACGGAGGGACTCCATCCGCTCCCGGCAGATCCCGCGACGGAGGAGCGACACGCGATCCTCTTCCGGAGAACAGACCAAGGCCGTCGAGTCCAGGAGTTCCCGGATCGGGTACTGCCGTTGCCGAACATGCCCCGGCTGATGCCGAACCGGCAACAACACCGCGCGGCGGAAGAGATTCTGAAATTCCTTGGTGGGAAAAAGTTTCGAACGAACGTCCCTCACGAGGAAATGACTCAGAAGCACGACCGGCAGATCAGGATAAAAAGCCGGTGAGGGACCAGCGTCCTGCAGACCGGGAAACGCCGAATTCAAGAGATGAAGCACGTCCGGCAGAACGTCCAAAGGACGAACAATCCGTGACGCCTCCGGTAACGAAAGAAAGACCTGCACGTGAAGCGCGTCCGGCAACACGGCCGAAGCAACGTCCTCCGGCGTATGTTCCTCCGGGACGACAAACACCGTCGACTGATGAAGCGAGACCGGCCGAGCGTCCGCGCGAATCAAGACAACCGTCGTATTCACCTCCGCCGCAGCAATCGGTAGCTCCGCAATCTACACCGCCCCGTTCGAGCGGAGGATCCGCACCGTCAAGCGGAAACGGACGAAAGAGAGACTAAATGGAAAAGTTTTTGAAATCTGTTTTTCTTCTGATGCCTCTGCTCGGATTGTCCGGAAGCGGATGCTATACTCAGCTCATGACCCCGCAAGAGTTTATACGGTCACAGCGGACAACCGCAACGGCAACAACGAGACCGGCTGCGGCGAATCATTCCATGTCGCTGAATTACAATCAAAACTGCGTCACGTGTCATTCAATAACAGAATTGAATGAGCGTGCCGCTGAATTGGAATATTACGGCATTCGAACAGTGCATGACGGATATGACATTACATCCCGGGGATGGAATGATGCAGGTACTATTCAAACAACAGAGACGATGATAGTTCTTCCTGCGGCTAATCCGTACTGGGGCGGATATTCATATCCGGTCAACTCGTGGTGGGCTCCCAATGGAACAACTGCAGCGTCATCAGGAGACCGCATCCGAACGGAAGGTGCCACGCGTGACGGAAACAGCGAACGCGATCGAACACCTTCGGTGAATGCCTCTTCTGCAGGAGGAAGTACATCAACATCAACACCCGCACCTGCAGCAACACCAGCGGTGACGACAACAACTCCGTCGCAGCCGCCGCAATCAACCGACAGCGGCAGATCAAGAGATGACGGCAACAGCAATTCTTCTACAGGACGAACCAGAACCGACGGTTCATCGCGCGACGACGGCGGTAACCGTCCTCGTTAAACGGACAGGCAGATCATGAAACAATTATTATGCTCAGTAACAACAATTTTATTCTTGTCATCAATTGCCGGCGCACAATTTTCCGAGGATGCAGTCCGGTATACACCCCAGGGAACCGGCGCCGGATCGCGTGCGCTCGGAATGGGAAATGCCTACATCGGTATTTCGGATGATTACAGCGCTTCAATTTGGAATCCTGCCGGACTGGCGCAGATGCGCCGGATCGAAGTAATGGGCGGAATTTCCAGCACAGGATTTTCGAACGACGCATCATTCTTTTCAAACAGTCAGAATGCCGCCGTTTCGGCTACAGCGGTAGATAATGTCGGATTTGTTTTTCCGTTCCCGACCGTTCAGGGGAGTCTGGTGTTTGCATTCGGATATAACATGATCGACGATTTTGCTTCGTCGGTAAAATTCAGCGGATTCAACACTTCCAGCTCGATCATTGGTTCGTTGTATGATGCAAACGCATCATACGATATCCCATACAATATTTATCTGACCAATTCCAAAGGATATACATCCATCCAAAACAATGTGGAACAGCGGGGACTCATCTCGGAAGGGGGGAAATTAGGTCAGTGGTCCTTCGCCGGCGCGATTGACATTGAAAAAAATATATCGTTCGGTGTGTCGTTGAACGTGTTTTCCGGCGCCTATGATTATACGCGCAATTATTCGGAGGAAGATACCAAAAATCTCTATTCGAACTCTGCGGCAGGACTACCGGCGGACTCGGCGTATCTTCGGTTCAACAAATTTTTCTACGATAGTTACCTCAGCAGCGAGATCAGCGGCAGCAATCTTATACTGGGACTGATGTACCGCTCCGATTTTCTCCGCGTCGGAATTGTGGCAAAGGCTCCCGCAACATTGAAAATCCGCGAGTCGTACACCAATGAAGGCACCAGTCAGTTCGATAATACGGGCACCTGGCAGGGAGCCTCACCGAAAACACATTATCTCTTTAATGCAAACAACGAGTACGGAGTACAGTCGCCGTGGACGCTCGGTATCGGCGCATCGTACTATGTTCTTCCACTGCTGCTTGTTGCGGCGGACATCGAACAGACGGATTGGACACAGATTCGATGGACCGATAATCCGACGCTGGAAAAATCCAACGCCCAGCTTCAATCCGCATTCAGATCGGTCAT
>CAZQSI010000087.1:0-8606 GCA_964596155.1 uncultured Chitinophagaceae bacterium | reverse complement strand
ATTTACCGCAATCTATATGAAAAAACAGGGAAAGCAAGAGCTTAAAATAGTTTTTCCTGTTGAGGATGTTTATCGGCTCCAAAATGCTTGTAGGCACGGTGCGTTGCTTCGCGTCCGCGGGGCGTTCGTTGAAGGAAACCCTCCAGTATGAGATATGGTTCATACACTTCCTCAATCGTTCCGGGTTCTTCTCCCACGGCGACGGCAAGTGTTGAAATGCCGACCGGCCCTCCCTTGTATTTTTCGATAATGGTCCGCAGAAGCCGTTTATCCATATCGTCCAATCCCAGTTCATCCACTTCGAGCGCATCCAGCGCGTGAAATGCAACTTCCTTTGTAATGATTCCTTTGTGCTGTGCGAGCGATGCGTCCGCTTCGGCAAAATCGCGGCACCGTTTGAGCAATCGGTTTGCGATGCGGGGAGTTCCGCGTGATCGGCGGGCTATTTCAAGTGCACCGTCCTTATCTATTTCAATTCCAAGGATCGTTGCCGAGCGGACAATGATTGAGAATAAAATATCCGGCGAATAATAATCAAGTCTGTTGGTGATGCCGAACCGTGCACGCAGCGGTGCAGTCAGGAGTCCGGAGCGTGTTGTGGCGCCGACGAGCGTAAATTTTGGAAGCGACAATTGAATGCTGCGAGCGCTCGGACCGGAGTCAACCATGATATCCAGCCGAAAATCTTCCATTGCGGAATAAAGATATTCCTCCACAACTGCGTTGACACGATGAATCTCATCGATGAACAGCACATCACCTTCGCTGAGATTGGTGAGAATGCCGGCGAGATCGGCAGGTTTGTCGAGTACAGGTCCGGATGTAATCTTAATGTCCGTTCCCATTTCATGTGCAATGATGAATGAGAGTGTTGTTTTCCCGAGTCCGGGAGGACCGGTCAGCAGTACATGGTCGAGCGGTTCGCCCCGTTTGCGAGCGGCAGCGATGAATATTTTCAGATTGTCGACGATCTTCCGCTGACCGGAAAATTCATCGAATGCGGAAGGCCGCAGAGTATTGTCAAGCTCACGTTCGGCGGGAAGCTGTTCAGCTGCCGTTTGATCTGATTTTCTGGACGACTTCATGTACTTTTAGAGACGAGTTTCCACATTGTTTCAAGAAGATCCTGAAGCCCCGTTTTGGTTGCCGCTGAAATGTGATGGACGGCGACGCCTTTGGGGAATTTCAGTTTTGCCAATTTCTTTTTGATGTCATCATCCGCAATATCCATTTTGGTCACGGCGACGATGCTTTTTTTCTTCGGAAGATCGCTGCTGAAGGATTTCAACTCGTTCGCCAGAATCTTATAATCATTTTTAATATCGGGACTGCTGCAGTCGATAAGATAGAGAAGGACTTTTGTCCGTTCGATATGTTTCAGGAATTGAATTCCGAGACCTTTTCCTTCGTGTGCACCTTCGATCAGTCCGGGGATGTCTGCGACGACGAAACTTTTGTTTTCCTGAAAATAGACCATGCCGAGGTTCGGCACAAGAGTCGTAAAGGGATAATCGGCGATTTTCGGTTTTGCCGCTGATATGGTTGAGATCAATGTCGATTTTCCGGCATTTGGAAATCCTACCAACCCGATGTCGGCAAGCAGTTTCATTTCCAGTTCGAGATGGAATTCCACTCCCGGCTCTCCCGGTGTGCAGACACGCGGTGCCTGGTTGGTGGGGGAGCGGAACACCCAATTGCCTTTTCCGCCCCGGCCGCCTTTGGCGATCACAAACTCCTGCCCATCTTCGGTAATATCGGCGATCAGCTCGCCGGTCGAAGCGTTCCGAATCAATGTGCCGACCGGTAGTTTGATGACAATCGGTTCGGCCGACCGGCCTTCTTTGTTCGATCCTTCGCCGGGATTTCCGTTCTTGGCGATAAATTTTTTCTTGTAACGGAAATCGAGAAGCGTATTGATGTTCTTGTCAGCACGAAAGATGACATCGCCTCCGACCCCTCCATTGCCGCCGTCGGGTCCTCCTTTGGGAATGAATTTTTCACGCCGCCAATGGATGATGCCGTTTCCGCCGGATCCTGATCTGACATAGATTTTTGCTGAGTCTATAAACATACGATAATTTGATACGGACGAAAGCTGTACAGCCGCGTCGGTTACTCCTGTGATTCCCGTTTATTGAAATATGACTGCAGAGCATTGGTCAGAATGATTGCGTCTTTTGAGAATGGATCTACATCATTCATGGTGAAAAAGTGGTCGAGTGAGAGTCCCGCATCATCCCATGTCGGTGAAGCAATGATCGATTCTATTGTATCAATATACTTCGATTCATCATCACCAAACAAGGATTTAATGATGGAGTGTTTTTCTTTATCAGGAATGGTCAGCAGCGAATAGCCGCGCTTTTTCGGCTGCCGGACCTGCGCAACCTCGTCGGAGACTGAAAAACTTTTCTGTGTGAACGAATCCTTCAATGCTTCCACCAATTCCTGATAGAGGAGCGATTGTTTATTTTTCTCCCGGAGTGCGGTAAGATGCTGAACAACATTCAACAACCGCTTGTCTTCAAAGAAATACATCAGTGCGCGTGTCGGCACATCGCCTCTGCCTCCGGACAGCGATTGCTGGTGGACGAATCCGACGAATTCATACAGGGGAAGTGTCATTTTCGCCATTGCGTCGGCTGAATGAGTGTTGACAATTTCTGCATCGATTCTCCTGAGTAGCCGTGCCGTTTCGTCCCGTTCCAGAGAAACAATTCCCTTCTCCGAAATATATTTTTCCAGTATGGTCCAGTAATACGGAAAATCCGAACAGTACCGGAACTTTTGGGCGGTCTCGCGAATTGTGAGACTGTTCTTTTCCTCAAATAAATAACTTTCCAATGTCCATTGCGGTCTGCAGAGATAATTGAAGAGGAAATGAGCGCAGGTATCGAGTACCCTCAGAAACTCTTCGCGAGTAAATGAATAGTGATAGACCAGCAAAATATCCATCTGCTCCTGAAGCAGTTTGACATCGTGCTGCTGATAATCGAATTTCGACTGTTTCCTGTCGGCTTGTCTCTCTTTATAGAGCAGCCATTCTGCTTCCGCCCGGAAGAAATTCTTCACGTTTGAGGGAATGCTCGATTCCAGGATGGTTTTTACAGCAATGCGCGAACCGGCGCCGATCGTGTTATCAATCGTTATTTTCTGTATATTTTCAAGTTCTTGTTCAAACATATTAAATACAGTAGCTTTCAATCAAATTATCGTTAAATTCAGTTGTAATCAATATACCATTTCGAAAGGGAAAAAATGCTACATGAATTGCTTTATATTCTCCATGTCACCGGCATGGCGGTGATAATCGCACTGTCGCTTTATTTGGCGGTCAAAAAGGATCTCGGTCTCGAAACAGTAAAAAAATTATCGCTTATTTTAATGTCAGCAGGCCACACCCAATTATTGACAGGTTTCGCGCTCTTTTTTTTAATGCTCGCGGATGTCAACCATATGAAAATCGGAATTAAAATGCTGCTTGCTGTTGAGGTGGCCATTGTAGCAACAATGTATCGCAAAAAAATTGCATCGGAGGCAACACCGAGTCCTGCATTTATTTGGATTGTTCTCCTTTCTTCAATAAGCACAACGTTAATTGCATTTATCATGTAAGACTGCTTTTTTCTCCTTTTGGGCTTAAAATTGAAAAATATTTTCTTACCGAATATCCTTCCAATTTAAGCCCAATATAATACTCTCCGCCCTCAAAAATCTGCGTTTTTTTTGATTTTTCAAGACCTTTCGGTCGTTTGTAAAAACATCAATGTTTTGGCGCACTTTTTGTCACTCATCAAAAAAACCCTGTAAAATAAGAATTTTTTGAATCAGTATTGACACTCCCCACTGAAAACTATATATTTACACCAGTTCATTAGAGAGTTACACTAAATAACAATTCCAATTACATAATTAAGGAGTTCATATGGGAAAAGCAATGTCAAAATCGCAAATCGCAAGCCATTTTGCTGATAAATTCGGAATGAAGAAAAAAGCTGTCACCGAATTTTTTGAAGAATTATCAAATTTGGCATACCGCGAAGCTGTAAATCAATTCACGATTCCGGGAATCGGAAAATTGGTTCTTGTTGATCGCAAAGCACGTATCGGCCGCAATCCAGCAACAGGAGAAACAATTCAAATTCCTGCAAAGAAAGTTGTGAAATTCAAAGTTGCAAAAGCAGCGAAAGATGCGATCCTAGGAAAGAAATAAGCTGTATTCGCATTTTATAGTTTTTTTGAAACTCCATTCAATGTTGAATGGAGTTTTCTTTTTTATAGAGACACTGCGAAAGTGAAATATTTTGGAAGTGGGAGTTCTTTTCCTTATTTTGAATAAATTTTTGGAATGTTATGCAAAAATCAATAGTATTTATAGCAATAATTTTCACTTTTTTCATCACATCGTGCGGGAAAAAACAATTTATGACGAAATCTGGCGTAAACGTTGAAGTAATTAAAGAGGGAACCGGTGCAGCACCGAAAGAAGGACAAATAGTGACGGTCCATTATACGGGCTGGTTGACCGATAGTACGAAATTCGACAGTTCCGTAGATCGCGGACAGCCATTTAAATATCAATTCGGTGTCGGTCAGGTGATTCAAGGTTGGGATGACGGCGTTGCCACAATGAAATTGGGAGGAAAAAGTAAATTTACAATTCCGCCTGAACTGGGATACGGCCGTCAGGGCGCCGGCGGAGTGATACCTCCGAATGCCACATTAATTTTTGAAGTAGAATTATTGGGGATTCAATAATGCCTCAACCCCATCTGATGATTCATATCATTCCCGGCAAGTGCGACTTTTGCGGATGCTGCGTGGGAGTTTGTCCAGAGGATGCCATTGAATTAATGGAATCAAAGATTGCAATCATCGAAGACCGCTGCACGAATTGCAGAAAGTGCGTCTGGGCATGTCCGTGGGAAGTTATTGAGTTTCACCGCGACGGTGTCGGTCACCTGCCGGAGAATATTCCGCAAATTCCAAATGAGGCGGTAAAATTTTAATATGAAGAATGATTACGATATCATCATCGTGGGTGCAGGACCGGCCGGATCTACGGCAGCACGGTATGCAGCGGAAGGGGGAGCAAAAGTGTTGATGTTGGAAAAGGACCGCGATGTCGGATATCCCGTTCGATGCGGTGAAGCTGTCAGCCACGAAGGTGTAGTTCAGTTTATACAGCCGGATCAGAAGTGGATCGCATCGACGGTGACAAAATTCCGGTTAATTGCCCCGAACGGACTTAGCGTATTGCCGAAGCTTGACGGCGGCGGTTATGTGCTCGAGCGCAGGATTTTTGATTATGAGCTGGCAAAGATTGCCGCGAATGCGGGTGCGGAAGTGGTGACGAAAGCGTATGTGTACGATCTGCTGAGAGAAAATAATCAGGTCGTCGGCGTCCGCACGCTGATAAAAGATCAGAAAGTTGATATCAGAGCCAAAGTCATTATTGCGGCGGACGGCGTTGAATCCCGAATCGGAAAAATGGCGGGGATCGACACAACGTGTCACATTCGCGATATGGAAAGCTGCGCGCAAATGACGTTGTCCGGCGTGGAAGTTGATGAAGATGTTCTGGAGTTTTATTTCGGCGACAACGTTTCTCCCGGCGGATATCTCTGGGTCTTCCCGAAAGGGAAGGACACCATCAATGTCGGACTCGGCATTGCGGTTGAATCCGCCAAAAAGAAATCCGCCATCAAGTTTCTTCATGAGTTCGTCGAACGGAAATATCCCCATGCCGCAATGCTCACTCATATAGCCGGAGGAGTGCCGTGCGCAAAAACGAATCCGCAGATTGTGAAGGAGAACGTCATCATAGTCGGTGATGCCGCTCATCAGGTCAATCCGGTCTCCGGGGGTGGTATCATCTCCGGCATGATCGGCGGAATGATCGGCGGACAAGTTGCCGCCGAAGCCGTCGCAAAAGAATCGGTGCCGCATTTGCAACAATACGAAAAATTGTGGCACAAACGTCTCGGCTGGCGTCATGATGTGTTTTATAAAATAAAAGAAGCGATCGCAGATTTTGATGATGAAACCTACAATTCCATTTGCAACAGCGCGTTGTCGCTTCCGGAACAGAAACGAACGCTCGGTGCAATTTTCAGAACTGCATTATGGAATAAACCCTCGATGATTCTCGACGTTGCCAAAGTATTTGTCTCCTGACGCCATGAGACGATACTACTTTTCTGCGCTTACACTTTTCTCGTTGTTTTCCGTTTGCTCTTCGCAGGATATGACAGGGCGTGCATCGCTTGTTGATATATTGTCCGTTGACTCGACGATTATTCTTGATATACGGTATGCCACTGCGAATAATTTTACCGGCACGGTGTTGTATCCGTCCGCAACGGCAAAACTGCGGAAGGAAGCAGCGGAAAGTCTCGCAGCTGTTCAGAAGGATTTACGGGCGGTCAATCTCGGCCTGAAAATCTTCGATGCATACCGGCCGTTGTCCATCCAATGGAAATTATGGAAGGCAGTGCCGAATGAAAAGTATGTGGCGCATCCGAGAAAAGGATCCAAACATAATCGAGGCGCAGCCGTTGATCTGACAATCGTCGACGCCGAAGGGAACGAACTCGAGATGCCGACCGGATATGATGATTTTTCGGATCGTGCCGGTCATGCATATGATGATCTTCCCGATACGGTAAAACGGAACCGGGCATTGTTGAAAGAAGTCATGCGCAGGCATGGATTTCACTCCATACCAAGCGAGTGGTGGCATTACGATTTTATGGGATGGGAAACATTTGAAATAATGGATGAGCCGTTCTGATGATTTCCGACAGTACATCAATACGACGAATTTTGCTGATCAGAACGGACCGTATCGGAGATGTGGTTCTTTCGCTTCCGATGCTTCCGGTCCTGAAGAAAAAATATCCGAGCGCTTCTATTTCCGTTCTCGTGCGGCCGTATACCCGCGAATTGGTGGCGGGACATTCTTGCGTCGATGAGGTCCTATTGTGGGAGGAGGAGAGAGGAATCGGAAGCTATGTATCGCTTCTCAGGAAGAAGCAGTTTGACATGGCTATTATTCCGTACCCGCGGTTTAATCTTGCACTGATAATTTTTTTGGCTGGTATTCCGCACCGGATCGGAACAGGATACCGTTGGTATTCTTTTCTGTTCAATATCCGGCACTTTGAACACAGAAAAAACGCACTGCATCACGAGGCAGAGTACAATCTTCGTTTGCTGGGATCGCTTGGAATAACGCCCGATCTGAATCCGCAATTCGAATTTACGATCAGGGAGGAAGAACAAGCATTGGTTGATTCGGTGCTTGCATCGGACGGAATTACCCGTTTCGCGGTATTGCACGCCGGAAGCGGAGGATCTGCACGTGATTGGAGTGCCGAACGGTTTGCGGAATTAGGAGACGAACTTCAGCGAAATCAGGGACTTCGCATTGTTTTGACTGGAGGCAAGGACGAAAAGGAACTTGTCGCCTCAGTGCAATCGTTGATGAAAACCGGAGCTGTAAATTATTCCGGACGGTTTTCGCTGCGTGAACTCGCCGCGTTATTTGCCCGGGCCTCCGTTTTTGTATCAAATTCCACCGGACCGCTTCACATCGCGTCAATGGTCGGGACTCCGGTGGCGGCGATGTATCCCCCCATCGTTCAATGCAGTCCTGCGCGATGGGGACCGTATACAAACAAAAAAAGAATTTTTGCAGCGGACAATACAGTATGCGACATTTGCCGCGGGGGTGCATGCCGATCCGATCATTGCATGGACCAAATAACCGTTGATAAAGTCGCACTGGGAATTCGAGAACTTTTACATGAACAATAAAAAAATATCCGCAGTCGCGTTCGGCATCGTTTTGTTGTTTCAATGTGCTGCGGCACAACGTGCACAGTATCAAACGGCGTTTAATGTCGGCGAGAAATTACTGTTCGATGTGAATTTCGGCATCATCACCGCCGGATATGCCGAGATGTCCATTCCGAAACTTGATACGGTGCTTGGCAATACGGTGTATAAAGTACAATTCACCGTCCGATCAACGCCCACATTCGATCTGTTCTTTGAAGTGAGAGACCGGTACGAAACATATCTTGATACCGCCGGAATATTTCCCTGGCGATTTGAACAGCATATCAAAGAAGGATCGTTCAGCCGCGATTATACGGCGATCTTCGATCAAAAAAAACATCTGGCGATGACCAACGAAGGGGATTATGTTATTCGGGAGTATGTTCATGATATTATGTCGGCATTTTATTATGCGCGAACAATTGATTATTCGTCCTTCAAAGTCGGACAACGGGTGAATCTCTATAATTTTTTCAAAGGGAAGAGCAATCCTCTTGATATCAAATATTTGGGAAAACAAAAAATATCGGTGAGTGCAGGCACGTTCAACTGCATCATAGTGGAGCCGATGGTGAAAGAGGGCGGGCTATTTAAAAATGAAGGTCGTATATTAATCTGGTTGTCCGATGATGAACGCAAAATTCCCGTAAAGGTCAGCACGAAGATTATTATCGGCACGATCGATGCGGAATTGAAAGAATATTCCGGCCTCAACGGTGCGATTAAGTCCAAAACCAAATGAACATACCTGTTGAAAATGAATC
>CAZQSI010000086.1:0-8827 GCA_964596155.1 uncultured Chitinophagaceae bacterium | reverse complement strand
ATGATTACTGCACGAAAAGCCGATGCGGATCACCATTCAAATCAATAACTTCATCATGGACCATTATATTATCGACGGATACAATCTGATTCATGCGATTCCTTCCCTGAAGAAAACGCTGAATCATCATGCCGAATCTGCGCGCGAATTATTGATCCATGCCGTTGAGCAGCTGGCAGTGCAAAAAAATATCCGTTGTTCGATCATCTTTGACGGACACTCACCGGTTTCATTTGCCAAGCATTCCGCACATGGGCCGGTTCATGTAATCCACTCTGCACCTCATTCCGCCGATGAGAAGATCACGAAGATGATTGAGGAATCAAACCGTCGAATTGATATCGTCGTCATTACCTCGGATCAGGAAATACTCCGGCGGGCACGAGCGTTTTCCTGCCGTACTCATTCATCCAAACATTTCGCAAATCTGCTCTCCGAAATTTCCGGCGGCGTCGAAGAAAAATCCGACGAGCCGATGTCTGAACATCAAGTCTCCGAATGGCTCCGAATATTTGGCGAAAAACGGAACTAGTCCCAGGATTTAAAGCCATCCGACCATTTCCAGCTATTTTTCTTATTTCAATAAATTCTAAGTACCCTATTGACTTTTACCTCTCCTTGATATAAATTTAGGTGAACCTAAATTTATATCATCAACTGAGAGCATATGTTCAATAATGCGTTTAATCCGTCGATTTCAGGCCAAAAACAACAGTTATACGACCTGGCGCTATTACTTAGTTTAATCACAATAGTATATAATATAGCGGAGGGGATCATTTCCACGTTGATCGGATTTTCGGATGAGTCGCTAACGTTGTTTGGCTTTGGAGTGGATAGTTTTATCGAAACGATTTCCGGTATCGGCATAGCGGCAATGGTGATCCGAATCGCAGCGAACCCGGCCAGCAGCAAAAGTCTTTTCGAGGTGACGGCACTGAAGATCACCGGATGGTCATTTTATTTCCTCTCCGCCGGATTGTTGATCACCGCGATTCTTTCGATCATCTCCGGACAGCAGCCGGAGTCAACGTTTTGGGGAGTCATCATCTCCGTGGTCTCAATTGCGGCAATGGTTGTGTTAATCCACTACAAACGTTCCGTCGGCAAGGCGCTCGATTCAAAAGCGATTATCGCCGATGCCCAGTGCAATGTGGTATGCGTATATATGTCCATCACGCTTCTCGCGTCCAGTTTTCTCTATGAATTTTTTGCGCTGCCGTACGTGGATGCCGCGGGCGCAATCGGTCTCGTCTATTTTTCTGTGAAAGAGGGAAAAGAATGTTTTGAAAAAGCCGTATCGCTGAACGATGCCTGCGGCTGTGAACATGACTGAAAAGGAATCATCCCATGGCAAGCGAACAAATCGAAAATTATATAAAAAATATTTACAAACTCTCAGCAAACGAGAGTAAGGTCACTACCTCTTCGCTCTCCGAGCGGCTGCAGATTTCTCCCGCATCCGTTTCCGAAATGATCAAAAAGCTGGCGGAGGAAGGAACACTCACGCATACGCCGTATAAAGGCGTCGAATTGACCGACGAAGGAAAAGTGCTGGCACTGCGCATCATACGCAAACACCGGCTCTGGGAAATGTTTCTGGTGGAAGTGCTGCATTTCGGCTGGGACGAGATCGATGACGAAGCGGAACGGTTTGAGCACATCATGTCCGACAAGATGGAAGAAAAAATTGATGAAGTGCTCGGACATCCCCTTGTCGATCCGCACGGCGATCCGATTCCGTCGAAAGACGGCGCGCTGGTCATACCGCGCTCCATTCCGATGTCGGAGGCCGAAGCGGGATCCACTGTCACCGTTATCCGCGTCAGCGATTCCAATTCCGAATTGCTGCAGTATGTTTCATCCATCGGCATCTCGCTGAACACCATGGTGACGGTAAAACAAAAAATGAATTTCGACAGATCGATGCAGGTGCAGATCGGCAGCAAAGAGGTCAACATCAGCAATATGATCGCTTCCAACATCTTCGTAAAATCCGCATAGGTGAGACAATGATAGATCCGGGCAAAGCATTAATACTTTTTGGCATATGCATTCTTCTGCTGACAATATTCTTTTTTCCGAAATACGGCATCCGCGCACGATGGATCAGAGCAAAGCGGGGAATGAAACGCGCTGTCATCGAAGATGCCCTGAAGCATATTTTTGACTGCGAATATAAAAATACCCAGTGCACCACGGAAAGTATCGCCGGCGCCTTATTGATCTCCACGGACGAATCTGCCGAACTGCTGACGCGGCTTTCGGCAATGGGATTGTTAACAACAAATGTTTCAGGCGTCAAACTTACCGCCGAAGGCAATTCGTACGCCCTCCGCGTGATCCGCGTACACCGGCTCTGGGAACGGTACCTGGCGGATGAAACCAGCGTTCCTCCCACCGAATGGCATGCATCGGCCGAAGTGGCGGAACATACGCTGACTCCCGATCAGGCGGAATCGCTTGCCGCTCAAATCGGCAATCCGAATTTCGATCCGCACGGCGATCCGATTCCGACGCCGACCGGTGAACTGCCCCCGCGGCACGGACGGTCACTGCTTTCTCTGGAAGAAGGCGAATATGCCGTTATCACGCATATTGAGGATGAACCGGAAGCAGTCTATGCACAGCTTGTTGCCCAGGGACTTTATGTAGGAATGCAGGTGATGATGATCGAGCGGACAAACGACCGGGTCCGTTTCGCTGCCGACGGAGAAGAGATTGTGCTGGCGCCGATCCTGACAAATAATCTGACGGTTGCACCGGTCACCGAAGAAGAAGCGCTCATCACCTCTCCGCCCGCCACACTCTCCTCGCTCAAACTTGGCGAAGAAGCGAATGTGCTGAACATTTCGAAAGCGCTGCGGGGACAGCAGCGGAGGCGGTTGATGGATCTTGGAATCGTACCGGGCACGACAATCCGCGCTGAATTGCAGAGCACATCCGGCGACCCGACCGCATATTCGATCCGCGGCGCTCTTGTCGCTCTGCGGCAAAAGCATGCGGGAATGATTTTCATACAAAAAAAATAATAAATGCCGGAATATCCGGCGAACATCGTTGTCGCTGTAGCGGGACGATACAACGTAAAAAGGAAACAACATTATGTCTTCAATTCCAAATGCACAATGCGATGATTGCCCGGTTCATCATCTCGGCAATCTGACGAAACTCGGCATTAATATGTCGCGCTTCGACTTTGTCGTCGCACTTGCCGGCAATCCAAACACAGGAAAATCAACCGTCTTCAATGCGTTGACGGGACTCCGGCAGCATACGGGAAACTGGCCGGGAAAAACCGTTACGCGCGCCGAGGGAGGATTTGATTACGGCAACAAGCGGTTCAAGCTTGTCGATCTGCCGGGAACATATTCGCTGCTTTCCACGA
Organism: uncultured Chitinophagaceae bacterium; assembly: GCA_964596155.1. Classification (GTDB taxonomy): domain Bacteria; phylum Bacteroidota; class Ignavibacteria; order UBA10030; family UBA8401; genus UBA8401. The sequence continues at coordinate 5,439 of CAZQSI010000086.1, read as the reverse complement.
GCACGGACGAGGAAGTCGCACGGGATTTCATTCTGTTCGGCAAACCCGATGTAACGGTAGTTGTTGTGGACGCGACGCGCCTGGAGCGAAATCTTAATCTCGTCCTGCAGGTTCTGGAAATTACCAACCGTGCTGTCGTCTGTTTGAATCTGATGGATGAAGCGAAACGCCACGGCATTGCCGTTGACGAGCGCCGGCTGGCGAAAGATCTCGGCGTTCCCGTCGTTGCAACGGCAGCGCGCAAGGAAGAAGGAATTCCGGAGCTGCTGAAAAATATTTATGACGTCGCCACCGGTGCCTACGTCTGCCGCCCGCACCGGCTTGAAAAGACCGCCCCCCGTCTTGAAAAAGCGATCACGAAACTGACGCAGCAGATTTCGGCGGAGTATCCGGAGTTGCCGAATGCACGGTGGATCGCATTGCGTCTGCTTGAAGGCGATCAACGAATTATTAACGCCGTAAAAAACGGCGAATTACGGCAGCTGTCGGGAACGACCGAAATCGTTCCCCGGCCCGCTGCTTCACCAAAAACAATTGAAGAGTACAGCTGACATGACACGAGATAACAAAGAATCTATCCTGAACACGGCGAATACGCTCCGATGGGAAATCGGAGAACATATTCACGACTCGCTCGTCGAATCGATTTATGCCGATGCGAATCAGATTGCCTCCCGTGCGGTAACCATGCCTGCGGAAAAGCCTCGATTCGATTTTGACCGGAAACTGGACGCGCTCATCACCAGCCGCTGGTTCGGCTTTCCGCTGATGTTTCTTCTGCTTGCCGTGGTCTTTTGGCTCACCGTGGAAGGAGCAAACGTGCCCTCAGCAATGTTGGCATCGCTGCTGGTCGAAACCATTCATCCGTGGCTGCGGGAGATTTTTGCGTACATCGGTTCACCGGGATGGTTTACCGGAGTGATGGTGGACGGTGTCTGGCTGGCAATGGCGTGGGTGATCAGCGTGATGCTGCCGCCGATGGCGATTTTCTTTCCGCTCTTTACGCTGCTGGAGGATTTCGGATATTTGCCGCGCGTTGCATTTAACATGGATTCGCTGTTTCGCAGGGCGGGAGCGCACGGCAAACAATCGCTCAGCATGACGATGGGATTCGGATGCAATGCCGCCGGAGTTGTTGCCACCCGCATCATCGACAGTCCGCGGGAACGTCTTATCGCAATCATCACAAATAACTTTTCGCTTTGCAACGGACGATGGCCGACACAGATTCTGATCGCCTCAATCTTCTTCGGCACGCTTGTACCGGCGCATCTTGCCGGCCTTGTGACTGCGGGAGCCGTCGTGTCCGTGGCGCTGCTCGGCATTTTTTTCACTCTCATTATTGCGTGGGGACTTTCCAAAACCGTGCTCAAAGGCGAAGCCTCGGCATTCAGCCTGGAACTTCCGCCGTACAGACCTCCGCAGCTTTGGCAGACGCTCTACACATCGCTGATCGACAGGACGGCCATCGTGCTCTGGCGCGCCATCGTATTTGCCGCTCCCGCCGGCGCCGTCATCTGGCTGGTCTCGAATATCACCGTGGGCGACGCAAGCATAGCGGAACATTTTATTGATTGGTCCAATCCGTTCGGACTTTTGATCGGATTAAACGGCGTCATTCTGCTCGCCTATATTATCGCCATTCCGGCAAACGAGATTGTAATTCCGACCATTTTAATGCTGACGGTGCTGAGTCTTAATATCGCCGGGGTCGGCGACGGCGCGGGCGTTATGTTCGAACTGGATGAAGAGAATGCCGTTGCCGATCTTCTTTCCGCCGGCGGATGGACGTTTCTGACAGGTTTGAATCTCATGCTGTTCAGTTTGCTTCACAATCCATGCTCCACCACAATCTACACGATCTACAAAGAAACGAAAAGCGTAAAATGGACCACGGTCGCCACGGTGATTCCCGTCGTGATGGGTATTGTGATCTGCTTCCTCGTTGCTCAGGTCTGGAGATTGGCAATACAATAATTCACAATCCTTTATCTTTCGAAATATTGCAGAAATATTCATGAAAACTTTATTTGCTTTCATCATTGTCACTTCTTCAACTCTGTTCGGTCAGGAGTTTTCCAAAGCGATCGAGGACAATTCATTTTATATCGAAGAGGCATACAATCAGGAGGAACATGTTGTCCAGCATATTCTGAACGGTGTCCGTTTCTCTCAAGGCAACATGCTTGAAACCGGTTTTACGCAGGAGTGGCCTGCATTCGGACCGTTGCATCAAGTGAGTTTCACAGTTCCGATGCTGATGTCCTACGGACTCACTCCCTCCTCACAGGGAGTGGGCGACTTGATGATCCACTACCGGTACCAACTGACAAATGAGAATGGTCTCGCCGTTTCTCCCCGCGCCTCACTCATTCTTCCGACTGGAGATGAAACAAAAGGATTCGGAACCGGGGTCGCCGGCATACAGTTAAATCTGCCGGTCAGCAAACGCTGGTCGAACGGTTTTGTAACGCACTATAATGCCGGACTGACGTACCATCCGAACGCGCCGATCGGCACCGGCAAGGCAGACTATTCGGAATATTTCGCCGGTGCAAGCGCCATCATCCTGATGCAGGATAATCTGAACTTAATGACGGAAGTGCTGTACACCTCTTCCGGCTCATCGTTCGGAAGAACCGGCGAACTCATTGTCAGTCCCGGTCTTCGCGGTGCAGTGGACATCGGCGAGCTGCAAATTGTTCCCGGAATCGCCTTCCCGTTCACCTTCAGTTCCGGTGTACAGAACAACGGCATCTTTTTCTATGTTTCTTTTGAACACCCATATTGATTTTTATTCATGAGTGATTCGCAGGCCGGCCGGTATGATCAACACCGATGCCGGCTTTTGTTTTTATACCTGGTTCGTTGATTTTCACTCTTTTGATCGTTACACTGTTTTACATGAAACACGTTGACTTACGTTCAATTCCCTCCATCCCGATGACGTTGACCGCAGATGAATGACAATGCCATTCATTCCGCCCCGGCAATGCGCCGGATTTTGTTCCTGCTGCTCCTGATCAATTTTTCCCTTCGGCTTGCCGTGGCATTGTACCCTCTGGATCATATTGATGAGGTGACGATTCCGGACGATGCGTATCTTTCTCTCACCGTCGCCAGGAATATCGCATCAGGAAACGGCGCTACCTACGGCGGCGAATACACGAGCGGCATACAGCCGCTCTACGTGCTGCTGATGGCACCGGTTTTTTATTTTTCCCCCGATCAGTACGATCTGCCGGTACATGCCGCGCTGATCATTCTTTCGTTGTTTGACACTCTTGCCGTGATGTTATTGTTTCTTCTGATTGCACAGTACAGCACTTACCCGATCACACCGATCCTCGCATCTCTGGCATGGATCGTTAATCCTCTTACAATAAATATCGCTCTTAATGGTTTGGAAACCGCAATCGCCGGATTTTTTATTCTCTTAATCTTAACACTTTATAAAAAATATGTACTCGACAAGCCCGATCGTCAGCCGATATATCTGTTCCTTTTCGGAGCAGTATGCGGTCTCGGTATTCTTGCGCGGATTGACACGGTGCTCCTCGTTGGAGTGCTCGGAGCAACAATGGTCTGGAGTAACCGTCGAGACGTGAAATTATCTATCAAACCCCTGCTCATCATCGGCGCAGGGATTGCAGTGACGTATGGTCCCTGGGTTATATATTCCTACGTTCACAGCGGCGATCTTTATCCTGTCAGCGGCAAAGCCGTTCGATTTTTGGGATTGGAGCGCTCTTCAATGTCCTCATCATTTTTTTTGTGGACAATGCGCACAACGCTGATCGGCATCGTTGAAGTAATAAATAATAATAAAATTCTGCTGCTCGTCGCCGGTGTATTGGTATTTCCTGCGACACTGTTAACCTCTTCCTTTTACCGCACGCTTAAGGAAACAATGCCTGTTGTCTCCCGAGCATACTTTGTTGCGGGAACGCTGTACCAGCTGCATCTGGTTTTTGTTGTTGCCTTTTGGTTTGTGGAACGAACAATTCACCCGGTAGCAATCATCAGCATCGCGGCCGGATCGGCATTCTATATTCCTCTGCTCATTCAGGAAAATACTTTGCTTAAAAAAATAAAACAGCTGTCCGGAATATTGATACCGTACATCATTTTTTCAATAATACTCTTTGCCGCATACACGCAGTATATTTTCGCTGTTTGGTATTTTGACCGGTATCTTTATCCGCTCAACATCCTTTTTTTTCTATTTTTTGCAATCATTCTTGAACTGTTATTCCCGTTGTTTCGCACCCGGCGCATTGCGACCCTCTTCGGCGGAGCAATCGGAGCGATAATTATTGCGTTGAATGTTTCCAATAATGACTTTTTAAAACTCTATAATCATACTGAATTAAATACGTATGGGTATAGAAACCTCGGACTGTGGGCACAGAAAGAATTTCCGGAAGGAACGGTCATCGGAAGCTGTCAAACCGGATCACTCGGATATTTTGCAGATCACATCACAGTGATTAATCTGGATGGCGTAGTCAACAAGGAAAGTTATGAGGCACTGATTAAGAAGGAAATTGTCCCATACATTAAATCGAATAAAATAGAATATATCGTTGACTGGCGTTCGAACTATTCGTTCTTGAGCCGTGTGTCGAAGGAACCGCTCGGTGAATCAATCATTTTCTTAAAAACGATCGATGGATTTACATCGTGGAATCATCAATGGAATCTCTATTCGGTGAACTACGGTGATCCGCCGTAATCCTCCGATGTGCGGACGAGCGATTACGGTGCGAAAAGATTTCTTCCCCATCGGAAGAGTGCCGTCAGTCCGAACATTACCCCAAGGATGGCAACCAAGGATGAACCGGCCGGAAAATCGTATTGAACCGAAAACAAAAGTCCAAAAAAACTTCCAAGTATTGCCAACACCATTGAAAGCACCACCGTGGCGTTCCGTTTCTTTGAAAGCATCATCGCTGCCACCGGGGGAATAATCAGATACGCAAAAACGGGAATCACCCCGGCACTTCGGACCGAGAGGACAATCGCCAGGCCAATGGAGAGATAGAAGAGAAAATTCCAGACGTTGAACACTCCGACGCTTTCCGTTTCATGCCGCTCGAATTTTTCCGTGAGGCCGAAGAATTTTTTCCGGAACAGAATATGCACGGTGCCGACGACGCCGAACACCGCCGCCATGGCAATAATCTGATCCATCGTGACGGTAAACACGCTGCCGAACAACACCTCCGAAATATCCGAATCGCCGTGCGGTGATTTCGAGATGAAAAGGACGGTGGCTGCCGATGCTACCGCATACACAATGCCGATCACCGCTTCAAGCTTCAGCCGCTTATCTTTTATTTTGATGAACGAAAGAAAAAATGCTCCCACCATGGTAAAGATGATCGAAATGGTCGTCTGATCCTGTTCGATGTAATTGGCGACTGCAACGCCCAGCAT
>CAZQSI010000085.1:0-9576 GCA_964596155.1 uncultured Chitinophagaceae bacterium | reverse complement strand
AACCGCCAGTATGTGGATCAGCAGGATCGGAAACTGTATGCGACCGGATTGGGCCAGGTGGTGATTAAGATTCTGATGAAATGTTTCCCCGAGATCGTCAACTACAAGTTTACGGCAAAGATGGAAGACGAACTTGAGACAATTGCGAGCGGCGAAAATGATTATGTGCACGTGCTTGACGATTTTTACAAACCGTTCAGTCATTCGCTTGAGCACATGAACGATGAAGCGGGAAAAATTAAAAAATCTCTTCAGCAGGATGCAGGCGAAGCATGCGATCTCTGCGGGAAAAAGATGATCATCAAATGGGGACGGTACGGACAGTTTAAAGCCTGTACGGGATATCCGGCATGCAAGAACCGCAAACCGCTGGAAGATGAAACGGAAAAATATGCACATGTGTCAGGCGTAATCTGCAAACTGTGCGGCGGCGAAATGAAAGTGAAAGGGGGACCATTCGGCACCTTCCTGGGATGTTCAAATTATCCGACCTGCAAGAACACTCAGCCCATTTCCACCGGCGTGAAATGTCCCAAATGCGCCGACGGAGAGATTGTACAGAGCAAAACAAGAAAAAAGAGAATTTTCTACCGTTGCTCCAATGCGACCGGCGACGAAAAAACATGCGACTTCATTTCATGGGAAATGCCGGTCATGCAGCCGTGTAAACAGTGCGGCAACAACTATCTCACGAAGAAATCAACCAAACGCAAAGGTGATTATCTGCTCTGTCCGAATTGCAAAGAGGAATATTATTTGGATGAGCAGGAAGCGCAGGCCATTGCAGTGTAAGGTACACGCATGCAAAACCATATTACTGCATATCTTTCGTACCTTGAACAAGAAAGAAATTATTCTCAACACACAATCGTGTCGTACGCGAATGATCTCGGTCAGTACGCAGCATTCCTGACTACAGAATTTCCCGATGTGCTACAAGACCACGATCAGGTCAACCAAGGAGTTTTGCGGGCGTTTCTGGGCATGCTGCTCGACGCCGGCGTTTCAAAAAAAAGCGTGGTGAGAAAGCTTTCGGCGTTACGATCTTTCTATAAATTTCTTGTTCGAAAAAATGTTGTCCGGCACAACCCTGCGCTGAATATTGTCACTCCAAAAGTAGAAAAAAAACTCCCGCAATTTGTCGATAAGGATTCGATGCTTCGTATTCTCGCACTTCCCGACACCGGAAGTTTCGACGGAGCCCGGGATTCACTCATGCTGGAACTGTTGTACGGAAGCGGTATCCGGCGGGCGGAACTGATCGGGCTTGATGTGGGCGATGTCGATGAACGCAGTGCGACGGTGAAAGTGACCGGCAAAGGAAACAAACAACGAATCATTCCATGCACGGCTTCTGCGCGTAAAGCATTGAAGCATTACCTTACTCTTCGGCAGCCGATCATGAATGAATTGAAGTCGAACGACAACGCATTGCTGGTGACAGATCGGGGCATGCGGTTAACTCCCTCGCGGGTGAACACACTGGTCGGAAAATATCTTTCAGCAGCAACGGAACTGACCAAAAAAAGTCCGCATGTGCTACGCCATTCCTTTGCCACGCATCTTCTGGACAATGGAGCGGATATTCTGGCGGTGAAGGAATTGTTGGGGCATGAAAGTCTTTCCACGACACAGGTCTATACGCATGTGACCGTGGAACGTCTTAAAAAAATATACCGGCAATCTCATCCAAAAGCTTCAACCTGAAAGGAATCATGAATGAACGTTTACATTACCGCACGGCACTTCAAAGCACATGAAACATTGCGATCGTACGCATTTGATGCAATCAATTCACTCGAAAATTTTTTTGACGGAATCGTCAGCGCCGATCTCATATTGAGTTATGAAAAAAACAAGAACAGCGTGAAAGCTGCGGAACTCCTGGTAAAGGTGCAGGGTGCCACGCTGAAGGCCATGAGCAAATCGGATGATTATCCGAAATCAATCGATGCTGCTGTTGTTAAGGTCAAGCGTCAATTGCAAAAGCATAAATCCAAAGTCAGAAAAAAACAAAAAAAAATCATTCGGAAAACGCAGTCAAAAGTATCGTGAGGACGCATGGGACTCAATACAGGAAAAGAACACCGGAAGCAGCACATTACCGTCGGATTCCTGTTTGAAAAAAACAAGGAGCGGCTGAAACTGGAAGCGCTGGTGAATGTCGGCCTTGAAAAAAAAATCAAGGATAAAAGCATTCACCGTCCGGGATTGGCGCTTGCCGGTTATGTAGGACTTTTTACATTCGACAGAGTTCAGGTATTCGGCAACACAGAGATACGGTACCTGAAAAGTATGACCCCGGAAAAACGGATTGCTGCATTTAATACGTTGTTTAAATTCCAACTCCCCTGTATTGTTATCACGAACAAAAACCCTTTAGATAAAGAACTGCTGAAAATTGCTGAGGAGCATGATGTTTCTGTCTTCAGAACACCTCTCGAAACGACAAAATGTGTTTATCTGCTCAGTGACTTTTTAGATGACCAGTTTTCGCTTCAGACCACCATCCATGGATCGTTTGTGGATGTCTACGGCATTGGTTTGCTGATTATCGGACGTTCGGGGATCGGTAAAAGCGAAATTGCACTTGATCTCGTCGAGCGGGGCCACCGGTTGGTATCGGATGATGTGGTGACGATTACCCGAAAAGGGGAAAACATCCTCATCGGAACAGGTACCGATCTCGTCAAACATTTTATGGAAATCAGGGGATTGGGATTGATCGATGTGCAGAGCATCTTCGGTGTCCGCTCCATTCGATTTCAAAAAAGAATCGAAGTGGTCGTTGAGTTGATGGAATGGCAGCCGAACGGAGAATTTACGCGGACAGGATTGGATCAGGACATGATCAATATTATGGATGTTGAGATTCCGCATATCAAATTGCCGATTTTCCCCGGGAAGAACGTGACAGTTATTGCGGAGGTCATTGCCTTAAATTATCTTTCCAAACATTATGGGTACGATGCCGCTCAAGAATTCTCAAAAAAACTTGAAAAAGTGATACAAATGAAGTCAAAAGGGGTAGGAAAGAGAAACATTGACTATTTTGAGCACGATTTCGAATGATTTTTTGATTTTCTCGTCAATTCTTGACAAACCGCACATATTTTTATATTTTCTTATAGGTTTCATAACTGGGTAGTAGAATGCTGAAAAGAAAAAAATTGTTTTTTTATTCCGATGAGCACGTTTCGTACGTAGAGGCGCGGGGTTATCGGATGAAAATCACATCCATTGTGATTACATCCACGGTTGCCGGTTTATTCCTGCTCGGTCTTGTCAACAATTCATATGGAGATTTTCTTGGATTAGGTGTGAAGACGGCAGCGGAGCTTTCAACGGAAAATTCATTTCTTAAAAAACAGGTAGCCGAATTGAATGATCGGCTGAGCACATATTCCACATATTTAGGTTCACTCGCAAAAAGCGATAATCAATTGCGTTCCATCGTTAATCTTCCGAAGATTGATTACGAGACGCGATTATTAGGAACCGGCGGTACGAATGTTGAAACATACGAAGGACTGATTTCCAGCGAAGCAAGCAAGCTGATCGGATCATCGCAGCAATTACTGAACAAACTTGACAAAGAAGTTTCGTTCCAGAAGTCAAGCTATGAACAGATCTATAAGCAATACGAAAAAAACAAGATCATCTTTGCTTCAATGCCGGCAATAAAACCGATGGTTGGAACATATTCCTATCATGGATTCGGAATGCGGGAAGATCCGTTCATTGGAATCATGAAACGGCATGAAGGTGTCGATATTCATAATGATGTCGGCACGCCGGTGTATGCCACGGGAGACGGCATCGTTGAGTTTGCGGGTGCGACAGGGAGCGGTTACGGTATTGCCCTTGAAATAAATCATAGTTTTGGATATAAAACGTGGTACGCCCATCTTTCAAAATGCGTCGCCCGGTCCGGACAGCGCGTCAAACGCGGGGCGTTGATTGCCTATTCCGGTAACACAGGACGATCCACCGGTCCGCATTTGCATTACGAAGTAATCCGCAACGGCGAGAAACAAAATCCGGTGGAGTATTTTGTGGATGATGTCGATTACGAAAAAATTCGGGCGCAGCTCGTTGACAACAGGAAATAATACAGGAAAAGGCAAGTTGTTTATGATTTGGACGATGGAACTGGCTTCGTATCTTGATGATGCGCCGTGGCCTGCAACAAAAGAAGAACTTATCGATTATGCTATCCGTACTGGGTCACCCCCGGAATTAATTGAGAATCTGAATGAACTGGAGGATGCCGAAGAACCGTACGAAAGCATTGAAGATATCTGGCCGGATTATCCCACCGACGGAGATTTTTTTTACGAAGACGAAAACGATTATTAACACGAGTGTCCCATTGGAACATTCTGTTTAACCCAGCATATTTTCGCTGGGTTTTTTTATTCATTGGCGATTGAACCGTTGAGATACTATTTTTTCCCCTTTTCAATTTTCACGCTGCTGTTCCTTCTATGCGCTGCACCTGCTGATGCCCAGCAAAACGAACAGAACATAGAGGTAAACAGCATTCGCGTCGAGATCGACGGCACTTCGGAACCCGGCGATGTGATGAGGCAAATGACGACCCTCGAAACTCCCTGGGGACTCTGGATCTATTTAAACGAAAACATTTACAGAAAAATAGGTGCACCGAGAGCATATTACAATCAATTTTTATTTGCTCAGGATGTAGCCGCCATCGGGGATTACTTTGCCGAACGGGGATTTTTCAATGCAGTCATCGATACAGTTCTGACATTCTCCGAAGACGGAACCCGCGTCAACATTGATATTGCCATAAAAGAAAATAAACGATCGATGATTGATTCCTTTACGGTTGTGGGAATCGAGGCAGTCGATTCGTCTGTGGTGCAGCAGATTCGCAAGGATGCTCTGGTCAAAGTCGGCGATCCGTTCGTCCGACGCAAGGTTGTTGATGAACAAACTCGGATATTAAAAATTCTGCAAAATTCAGGATACCCCAAGGCGTTTTTGGACAGCGTCGACCAGGCACGCTATGCATCGACAAATAACATTTCCATCCTTCTCAAATTCAATCCCGGCGCACGGTATCGGTTTGGTCAAATACAATTCGATCATGATGATGATGTTATCGACAGCACTGTGTTGATTCGTCAGTTGGATTTCGAGCCGGGGGATTATTACAGCGAAGAAAAAAGAATCATCAGCGAGCAGAATTTGAACCGCCTCGGCGTTTTTCAGTTTGCGAGCGTGCGTCAGCGTCCGCCGTCAGGTAACCGTGACAATGATTCAATTCCGCTGCTGATCACATTCCGAATGCTGGAATTGCAGGAGATTACGCCTGAATTCCTAGTCCTGAATGAAAACAATTCGCTTTTTTCGACCGGTCTCGGTCTGGGATATAAACACCGCAATCTTTTCGGAGGAGCGCAAAATTTCACCATATCATCCAGAGCACGGGCAAACCAGATTGAAAAACTCAATTTTCAGGGTGCGGTGTCGAATGGACTGTCGGAACAGACATTATTCGGCAAAGCCGATATTCAGTCACAGCTGGTATTTCCGTACTTTTTTTCAAACAAAACAAGCGCATCGATTACACTCACCGGCGAAGCGGAAAAACAGAATGATTACAACCTGAATACGCTCCGTGCAAAGGTTTCCTTTTCGACAAAACTGGCGACCTACACCATCGGAGTGACGGATTTTAACATCGAACGGGTCGATCCGTTCTATAAAAGCGAAAAAAATACGGGAATTCCTCCCGATGATTCCACCAAGCAGTTTAATTTTATTGAATCGTACACTCTTCAAAGAGACAAAACCAACAATTTCTTTTCACCGACGGAAGGATTTCTTCATTCGATATCCTTTGAGGAGGCCGGGCTGGTAAGCAGAACGGCGGGTGGATTCGGATTGCCGTACTCCGAATACGTGAAAATCTCGCTGCTGGTGAAACACTATTTCAGCGGCGTGGTAAACAAGGAGCATGTTTTTGCCTTTAAAATAAAAGGCGGAGCTGCGAAACTGTATAATCAGGGAAACAATCCGACACCGGTTCCGCTGCCCCGGCGGTTTCTTGTGGGTGGAAGCAATAGTGTCCGTGCATGGAAAGATAAACAGCTATCCGCATTCGGCGACCTCATTCAGGGGGGTAATATTGCGTTTGAAGGAAGTCTGGAGTACCGCAACCAGCTGTTCCCGAACGGCGGAAACATCAACGTACTGGAACTCCCTCGATTTTGGTCAGTTCTTTTCCTTGACGGCGGAAACACCTGGCTGAATCCTACGGATGTCACCCTTAAGCAAGTTGCGCTGGCAGTCGGATTCGGACTGCGGTATGAAACATTTGTGGGACCGTTCCGCTTTGATATTGCCTGGAGGTTGTACGATCCGCAAAAACCACAAGGACAGCAATGGCTGACAGAACAGCAGTTCTTCCGGAATTCGTTTTCATTGGTTCACTTTGGGATAGGACATGCCTTCTAACTGGGATAACGTCATAGGTCAGGATCATGTAAAGCAATTGCTGCAAACCGCTGTCCGCAACAAACGGATTGCGCACGCATATCTTTTTTACGGCATTGAAGGCGCCGGACAGGATGCAATTGCAATTGAGTTTGCACGGGTGCTGCTCTGCCGTTCAGGATCCGAAACCGCTTGCGGCGAATGTGCGAGCTGCAGAAAAATGGATTCGCTGCAGCATCCGAACGTAACACTGATTTTCCCGATGCCGGGTGGAGAATCTCCGAAAAGCGAGGATTCCGATTCGCTTGATGCGAATGTGTTTGAAGAGGTGAGAAAACAAACCGGAGAGAAATCAACGAATCCATATTTCCACATTGAGATACCAAAAGCAAAAGTCATCCCGATTCGGTCCATCAGGGCGATTAAAAAAGAATCTTCCATGAGCAGTGCCGAAGAAGGAAGAAAGATATTCATTATTTTTGATGCCGATGCCATGAAGGACGAAGCAGCCAATGCTCTTCTGAAAGTGTTGGAAGAACCGCTTGAAGGAACGCATTTTCTGCTAGCGACATCACGGCGTGATGCATTGAAGCAGACCATCATTTCGCGGTGCCAGCAGGTGAGGTGTTCGCTGCTTCAGGAGGAGCAAATCGCCCAATCACTCATTCGCCGTCGTCATGTCGACAGTCAACGTGCCGCCGTAATAGCATCACTTGCCAACGGCAGTTATACTCGGGCGGTTGAAATGATAGACGGTGATATTGACAAGTTCCGAAATGATGCTGTACAATTTCTTCGAAGCATATTGGGAGCGTCGGCAATGAAGCTTTTGGACGAACAGGATGAGTATTTTACCGGAAACAAACGTGATAATGCCGAACAGCTGCTGTCGATGCTGATTGTCTGGTTCCGGGATTCTATGATGATACGCGAAGGTTCCCCGCATCACATCCTCAACCGCGACCAGGAGGAGGATCTGAACCGATTTGTTCAAAAATTCGGAAGAAAGAACATTGAAGAGTGTCTTCGCATCGTGGAACAGTCTCTCGAACTTCTCAGAAGAAATGTGTATCTTCCTTTAGTCATGCTCTCATTAACCGTCAGATTACGAACCATATTACATGCTAAATAATTTCAAACGAACACTGGTGACATCAGCACTTCCGTATGCCAACGGGCATATCCACCTGGGCCACCTCGCCGGATGTTATATTCCCGCCGATATTTACACACGGTACCAGCGGCTGATGAAGAGAGAAGTTCTTCATGTGTGCGGTTCGGATGAACATGGTGTCGCAATTACCATCAGTGCTGACAAAGAAAAGACAACGCCGCAATCCATCGTTGATAAATATCACGAAGCGAATAAACAGGTATTCACCCGTTTCGGAATTTCATTCGATAACTATTCACGGACATCGATACCGCTCCATCATGAAACCGCCAAAGAATTCTTCCTCGACCTTCTGGAAAAAGGATTTCTCGTTCCCAAGGAACAGGAGCAGTTCTACGACGGGGAAGCAAAGATGTTTCTTCCTGACCGGTACGTTGAAGGAACGTGCCCAAATTGCGCTTATGACAAGGCACGGGGAGATCAGTGCGATAATTGCGGAAAATATTACGATCAATTGGAACTGAAAAATCCGAAAAGCCTAATATCGGGGAAGACGCCGACGGTAAAAAAGACCAAGCATTGGTATTTTACGCTCGGCAGGTTTCAACAGCAGCTGGAATCGTATATCGGAAGCCATTCGGGCGATTGGAAAGAGAATGTTCTTCAGCAAACACGAAGCTGGCTGAAAGAAGGACTACAGGACCGAGCAGTTACAAGAGATCTCTCGTGGGGAATTCCGGTGCCGATCGACGGATCGGAAGGAAAAGTCATCTATGTCTGGTTCGACGCAGTTCTTGGATATATCTCTTCGACGAAAGAATGGGCGCAGATCAACGGTAAACCGGATGAATGGAAAAAGTATTGGTGTGACACTTCCACGAGGTATATCGCTTTTCTCGGAAAGGACAATATTGTTTTTCATACAATAGTGTTTCCTGCGGAACTGATGGCGAAAACCGGATATATCCTGCCGGACAATGTTCCGGCGAACGAATTTTTAAATTTGGAAGGCGGGAAATTTTCAAAGAGCAGAAACAACGCCATCTATGCAAAGGATGTTGCGGAAAAATATCCGATCGACATTTTCCGTTATACTCTGGCGACTAATCTGCCGGAAACGAAAGACTCAGACTTTTATTGGAAAGATCTTCAGGCAAAGAACAACAATGAACTGGCGGATATTTACGGAAATTTCGTCAACAGGACGATCACATTTGCCGCAAAAAATTTTCAGAATAAAGTTCCGCGCTGTTTTTCACTGAATGAAAGAGACAATGCAGTCGTTCAGTACGTTCAGTCCGCTCCGTCGCGTATCGGTGCGTTGATAGACAACTTTAAATTCCGCGATGCAACAATGGAAATGATGAATGTCGCGCGAGCCGCAAACAAATTTTTCAACGACAGCGAACCGTGGAAAACATTAACATCAGATCCCGAACGATGCTCGACAACGGTGAATATTTGTCTCAACATCGTTCGATCGTTATCCGTTCTGTTTTCTCCGGTCGTGCCGTCGTCCTCTGCCGCCATTGCGTCGATGCTGAATATCGGACCGGCGGAAGCAAGCGATTGGGCTTCATCCGGAGAATTGACCTTATCCGAAGGGCACGCGCTTGGAGAGGCAAAAATTCTTTTTTCGAAACTGGAGGATGCCGTCATCGAACAGGAATTGGAAAAACTTGCACAGTCGCAGGAGACATCTCTGCCGTCGTCTGCTTCAGCGTCACAATTTACCCCGCTGAAACCGCAGATATCCTATGACGACTTTTCAAAAGTTGATCTCCGTACAGCCAAAATTCTCGAAGCTGAAAATGTTCCGAAATCAAAAAAACTAATCAGACTTCGAATCGATCTGGGATTTGAACAGCGCCAAATTGTTGCAGGTATCGCAGAGAAAATGAAACCGGAAGAGTTGATTGGAAAGTCAATTATCGTTGTTGCTAATCTTGCGCCGGCAAAACTGATGGGTGTGGAGTCGAACGGGATGCTGCTGGCGA
>CAZQSI010000084.1:0-9740 GCA_964596155.1 uncultured Chitinophagaceae bacterium | reverse complement strand
CGAGCAATATCGCGAAGCGCCGGAGCAATTCAAGGCGATGTCGGGGATTTCCGATTTGTTGAAATGCACATAAAAGAATTTCAGCCGACGCATATTTTTCACTTTGCTGCATCATCCACCGCGCGCCATTCCGCTTTGTTCGACAATCACAACAGTATCAGCACCGGAACGATAAATATTCTCGAATCGGTTCGGACACATTCACCCGGGACACGAGTCTTCATTTGCGGCAGCGCACTTCAATTTCAAAATACCGGCGGACCGATTGATGAGAAAACGCCGTTTGATGCAACGAGCCCGTATGCCGTTGCACGTATTCATTCCGTTTACGCCGCCCGTTATTATCGCCAGCATTGCAATACGAAAGTTTACACTGGTTATTTTTTTCATCACGATAGCCCTCTTCGATCGGAGCAACATGTCAATAAGAAAATCACTGTTGCCGTCAACAAGATCAGACAGGGGAGCAAAGACAAACTTGAGCTGGGAGATATTGACGTCAGCAAGGAATTTAATTTTGCCGGTGATATCGTTGAAGCGGTATGGATCCTCATGAATCAAGATTCGGTCTTTGAAGCTGTTATTGGAAGCGGGAAAGCGTACAGGATACGTGATTGGGTGGAATATTGTTTTTCAAAAATCGGACAGGATTGGAAAAAGCACGTTGTAATGAAAGAGGGATTTGTCAGTGATTTCAACAAACTGGTCAGCAACCCGTCCGTGATGATGAATCTCGGGTGGACTCCTAAGGTGAGTTTTTACCAGCTCGCTGACCTTATGATGGAGAGCGAGCAGTCGAATTCAAGAACAGAGAACAGGCATTACATTTCCGGGCAATAAGCGCAGCAGTGCGCAGATATGACGGATCAACTTCCGATGAATACGCCGGAACAAAACAAAATATTAAAAAGGAATTTTACTGCAAACATTGCCGGCTCATTGTGGCAATCGCTGGTAAATATCCTCTTCGTTCCATTTTACATCTCATTTATCGGTATTGAATCCTACGGTCTCATAGGGTTATTCGCATCGATTCAGTTAATCTTTGGATTATCCGATGCAGGGTTGGGGAGCACTGTTACGCGGGAGCTGGCGAGACTTTCAACGGCCTCCGGAAAGGAAAATGAACGAAGAGATTTGGTGCGGACTCTTGAAATTATTTACTGGTGTATCTCCCTGCTGGTCGGTGGAGCCATCATTTTGATTTCGCCGGTGCTCACCCACCAGTGGGTAAATTCAGAAATGCTCTCTCCGGTAACGGTGGAAGAAGCATTCATGCTGATGGGATTAATAACCATGTTCCAAATGCCGATTGGTTTTTACTCCAGCGGGTTGATGGGTTTACAAAAACAGGTTTTATTGAATGTCGTTTCAGTCACTGCAAGCACGTTTCGCGGAATTGGGGCAATCGTGGTTCTCTGGCTGGTATCGCCGACTATTCAGATGTTTTTGGTCTGGCAGCTCTCAGTGTATATTATCCAGGCAATGGTGACTGCAGTGATGCTATGGCGTGAATTGCCCTCCCCGAGTCATCGGCCGGCATTTCATCGTTCCATTATTAAGGATCTCTGGAAGTTTTCTGCGGGAATAAGCGGTATTTCCGTCCTCTCCGTCATTTTGACACAGATGGATAAAGTGATTTTAAGTAAAATGCTCTCGCTGGAAATGTTTGGATATTATTCTTTGGCAAGTCTCGTCGCTATGAGTCTGGGACGTGTCTTCACGCCGATCTTTTTCAGCATTTATCCACGGTTTACGCAATTGGTTTCGTCGGAAAAAACTGAAGAATTGATTCTGCTGTATCACAAAGTTTGTCAGTTTATTGCCGTGTTGATTTTGCCTGCTGCCGTGATTCTATCATTGTATTCCTATGAGATTATGCTGCTGTGGACGCAAAATAGTGTCACCGCAGAACAAACATATCTTATTATTACTATTATGGTGATTGGCACGGCGTTCAACGGATTGATGAATCCGCCGTATGCACTGCAGCTTGCGTTTGGCTGGACAAGTCTTCCTTTGTATGTCAATTTACTTTCGGTATTAATCCTCGGACCGTTGACGATTCTGGGTGTGATGTACTATGGAGCCGTTGGTGGCGCGGCAGCATGGCTAATCTTGAATATTAGTTATGTTATTTTTTGGATTGCCATCATGCATAAAAGAATATTAACGAAAGAGAAATATCGATGGTACTGGCAGGATGTCGGTATACCCTTTGGCGTATCCTTGCTTATCCCGGGGTTGATCAAATATATCTTTAACGATTCCCTCTCCCGGCCGTATATATTTTTGGAATTAATTGGTGTTGCTCTGATTACCGTAACGGCGGCGGCAATGTCTACTCCGGTAACGCGTCATTGGATCCGGATACATATCGCAAAGGTTCGCGTACAGGAATAATGTCATTAATAACGGTGTCAATGTTTGGAAAGATGGAGACAGCAGATGTTTTATTCTCAGTTTGGTGAAGACAAAATACTCAATGATATCTTTCGCGGAAAAACGAGCGGACTCTGTGTCGAAGTCGGCGCCAATAACGGGATGGAAGACAGTACGACGTTGTTTTTCGAACAACTGGGGTGGAAGTGTATTCTTGTTGAGCCCAATCCGGATTTATGCAATG
The DNA here is from genome assembly GCA_964596155.1 of uncultured Chitinophagaceae bacterium. Taxonomy (GTDB): domain Bacteria; phylum Bacteroidota; class Ignavibacteria; order UBA10030; family UBA8401; genus UBA8401. The sequence goes on along the minus strand of CAZQSI010000084.1, from coordinate 7,114 downwards.
TGATCAAGCAGCGACGTAAAGCTAAGGTGTACCAATGTGCAGCTTCGGACAAAAAGGGGGTAGTAACATTATTTGTTGTCGAAGGTGCTGAACGCTCCCACGGATTATCAACAATCAGTTCGGATCTCGAAGTTCATAAAAGAATCGAAAGCCACGGATTTAATACATCCGCAATAGAAGTCAGCACGCTGTCATTAAACGAAATATTTGAAGACGCGCAGATCAACGAGCCGATCGATTTTATTTCCATAGACGTCGAGGGTCATGAAAAAAAGGTTTTGGAAGGACTTACATTAGAGAAATGGAAGCCGACGATTTTGCTCATAGAAGATAATTCGAATATTGAAAATGATGCCGTACATTCATATTTAAAAGAGTACGGATATGTTCGCTTTAAAAGAACTGGTGTGAATGACTGGTATGCTCATGAATCAAACAAGCAGTTGATTAATCTGAAATCCGATATGCTAATGAAAGGAACGGTTGTACGATATCTTTTGCTCAATCGGTACATCATTCTTAAATCATTGATTAAAAAGGTGATGTTAAAAATACCGTTGCTGCGGAATATGGTGAAATCCGCTACATCGGAAGGAAATAAAAAATAATGACAACTCCCGTTTTATCCATTTGTATACCGACGTATAACTTCGGAAAGTATATCGGGGAGACGCTCGATAGCATAATTGCCGATCTGCCCGAAGATGTTGAAGTGGTGATTTTGGACGGAGGATCGACGGATAATACCGCCGAGGTTGTTTCCATGCGCATTCAGCGTTATCCCGCTATTAAATATCATAAACAGAAAACAAGGGGAGGAATCGACCGCGATATTGCTACCGTTGTTTCTCTTTCGAACGGTACATATTGCTGGCTCTTTTCGGCGGACGATTTGATGAAACCCGGGGCGATCCAAAAAGTGTTGGAGTTCATTGTTTCTGGCCACGATATATATCTCTGTGAACATACGCTCTGCGATAATGAGATGAAACCAATTAAGGATCACCCGATCTTTGATTCTGCAATATCACCCGGATTATTTCACATATCTGATCCGGATCAGAGAAGTCAATATTTCGGCCATGCCCGCACAAGTGAAGCGTTTTTCAGTTATCTTTCCGGACCAATCTTCAAAAAATCTTTATGGGATGCCACTAAGAACATTCCGGAATCGTTTTATGGGACATGCTGGATGCTTGCCGGACGTTTTTTAAGCAAAATGAACGACGGATATACACTATTCTATTTATCAGAGCGTTTGATATTTAAGCGGGGCGGTGTGGACTCGTTTAGAGATCAGGGAATCGTCAACCGTTTTAGAATATCTGTTGAAGGATTTGCTCATATCGGTGAGACGGTGTTCGGACGCGATTCGTTTGAAATGAGTCAAATACGGCGAGTAATTCGCAATGAGTGGACATTTCGAATAATTATCACCTTAAAAATATTAACTGTGAAGTCCCCGGAAACAGAAAACAGGAAACTGCTAAATACATTAGTCGAAAAACACTATTCGAATTCCGGATTGATAAACTACTGTAAATTGTTGATGTACAAACTTGTTCCGGTTTCTTTTGTGGAAACGGTGATCGCTCTGAAACGGTCATTGAAATGAGATGCCGCAAGTGACGTTCAATATAAATACCTCAGAAGGAAATATCGAACTAACTGTAGTTGCCAAGAGATGAATCATCCCATCCTTACAATTTGCATTGCAACGTACAATCGCTCAGATGTCATCGGAACGACAATTGAAAGCATTCTTCCGCAACTGAGTGAGAATGTGGAATTGCTGGTTGTCGACGGTGCCTCCACAGATTCAACCGAAGCTGTTATGAACAACTATGTCGGCCGATCTCCATTCATCCGATATATCCGGCTTGAGAAAAAGGGAGGAGTAGATCAGGATTATGACCGAACGGTTCACGAAGCGCGGGGAGAATTTTGCTGGTTGTTTACGGATGACGATATTTTAGTACCGGGAGCTGTGGCGAAAGTGCTTTCAGCAATTAGCATGCAGTATGATGTTATAATCGTTAATTCACAGGTCTGCAACCGAGACTTGTCCATCATATTACAAGACCGAAGGTTGGATGTGCTCGAAGACAAAGCATATTCCGTAAAGGATAAAGAACAATTCTTCATTGATTCCATCGGATATCTTTCGTTTATCGGCGCGCTTGTGATAAAAAAATCTCTCTGGCAACAGCGCGACAGAAAATCTTACTACGGTACCGAATTTATTCATGTCGGCGTTCTATTCCAAAAACCAATTGATGATTCGATACTGATCATTGCAGAGCCATTAATCAAAATCCGCTACGGCAATGCTCAATGGTCATCAAGAAGTTTCGAGATATGGAATTTCCAATGGCCGAAATTGGTCTGGTCATTCAAAGAGTATTCGGATGCATCCAAAGCACGGGCAGCCAGAAAAGAACCTTGGAGAAATTACAAGGATCTCATTATCCACCGGAGCGAAGGAGGGTATACATACCGGATGTACAAAAAGCACTTTTCCGGATTACCCCTTTCACCCATTTGGAAATTAGGTGCCTTGATTATTGCACTGACACCTGGAAAATTGATTTACTGGTTTTATTATCTATATAGCAGAAGAAATTCCTATCGGCGAAATTTCTTTGACAATCAATATGCCGCATCGAAATACGGTTCAAAGTTGAACAAGTAATACCAACACTATTTACGGTTATTGTTATTTGATGGAAATGCGCGACGACAGCAGAATAAGCATTATCATTGTCAATTATAATGGACGGCATTTTCTCGGACCCTGTCTTTCCTCTGTTTTGTTGGAAGCGACAACAGAGGATGAAATTATCGTTGTCGATAACGGATCGTCTGACGGAAGCGCCGGATTCATTAAAGAATCCTTCCCAGCGGTTAAAGTAATTGAAAGTCCCGTTAATCTCGGATTTGCCGGCGGCAATAACAAGGGAGTAGAAGCTGCTATAGGCGATTTCATTGTTTTGTTGAACAACGACACCGTAGTCCACAAAGGGTGGCTTAAAGGCCTTGTTGATGAAATGCAGAAAAAAAACGTCGGATGCGCAACGTCGCTGATAAAGACGGCAGGAATACCGGAACGATATTATGAAATGAACGGATCTATTAATTTTCTTGGTCATAATATCATGAGAGTGTATAAAAAACCGTCGGATATCTTCTTTCCCGGCGGAGCATCGATGATATTCAGAAAAAGCATTTTTGGTCTCCCGTTTGATGAGGATTATTTTGCGTATGGGGAGGATGTGTATTTCGGCTTCCGGGCACGTTTTATGGGATTTAATGTCTGCCATACAAATGCCTCATCCCTTGATCATGTTGGAAGCGGAACTTCGTCAGCTCAAAAAAGTTCATTTCGCACATATTATCAGGAACGTAACCGATTGCTCAACCTTTTCCTGTTCTTCAGTCCATTGGTCATTACAAAGGTTTCGCCGCTCCTTCTGGCAAATTGCTTTGCGAAATGTACCGCCTCAATAGTAGGAATGAAATATTCTTTGTCAGGATTACTGAAAGCTTACAGCTGGCTGATTCTGAATTTCCGGATGATTAAGAAAAAGCGATCAATGTTGCTGCACGAAATGAAAGTCCATGAATCGGAAGTGATAAAAATGATGACGGGTAAGATGACCAACGGCGAGTCTTTGATCGGCAAAGTCGTTAATGTATTATCATTGTTCTATTTTCGGCTCGTCCGCCTGAATGTCTTGGAGCTATCACAGTGAATGTTAGTATTATTATCGTAAATTATAATGGATTGGATTTTACCCGTCAATGTCTGAAATCGTATTTTGATCATCATTCAGATAAGTCCATCGAACTGATTGTGGTTGATAATAACTCTACCGACGGAACAGCGCAGCAATTGCCCGCGTTATTTCCATCCGTAAAATTTGTCTCTTTGCAAAAAAACTCCGGCTTCGGAGCAGCAAATAATGCAGGTGCATCACGCTCGGAAGGGAAGTATCTATTTTTTCTGAATAATGACACAATATTTTTAAGAGAATCAATATCCGAATTGACAAAAATCATTGATTCCAACCGGGATTATGGAGCGATTGGACCGAAATTACTCAATGAAGATAAATCATTTCAATTGTCATTCGGGAAATATCCGACTATTGTCAGTGAATATGAAGCTCAAAAAATATCACTGAACCGTCGAAAACAGATTCAATTTGACATTGCGGGTGATACAATCGTTACGCAAGAGTGGGTGACCGGTGCAGCAATGATGGTTCGAAAAGAAGTATTTGAACATGTTAATGGTTTTGATGAAGGATATTTCATGTACTTTGAGGATATTGATCTTTGCCGAAAGATATCAAAATCCGGATGGAAAATTGGCTATTGTCCAAGCGTCCAAATTGTCCATTTGGGAGGTAAAAGTTATACTCCAAAGGATCCGAACATAATGTCTGAATATCGAAATAGTCAGCTTCGATTTTATGATAAGCACAATTCCATCACCCAAAGATTTATTCTGCGGCTGTTCCTGGTTGGTAAATATTTGACCGGTGCTATGATTCCCTCCTCTCGAAAACATTCACTTCGAGTATTATCATTGCTCTTTCGATCAAAAGGACGTACATAAATCATGAGAGTGGGAATTGATATACGGAAATTCTACGATTATGGAATCGGTACGTATATTCAAAATCTTATAACGGCCTTTGACCGGCGCCGGGATCATTCAGGTGTCTATTTTGCATCGGACGAAATCTCCGCAACAATGCCGGAATTGAAGAACGGTGAAATTGTTGTTAATAATTCCAAAAAGTATTCAATCCGGGAGCTGTTTTCCCTCTCGATCGATGCTCAGAATGCATCGTTGGATCTCTTCCATGCTCCGCATTATACATTGCCTCTGAAACTCGGTATTCCGAGCGTCGTGACGATTCACGATATTATTCATTTGAGGATGAAGAACTATTATTCAATGGCGCAGCGGCTCTATGCAGGACTAATGGTTCGCCATGCCTGTTCAACGTCTTCAGCTGTCATTGTAGACTCAACACATGTAAAGGAGGAATTACTGCAATTAGTGCGCATTCCCGAAGAAAAAATTCATATCATTCCTCTTGGTGTTAACGATTCTTTTTTTTCAAGGTCTTCGATTGATACGATCGGCACTTTAAAAACAGCGTACAAAATATCCAAACCATATTTTCTTTATACCGGCAGCTTAAAACCGCACAAAAACATTCCGGTTCTTCTGAAAGCTTTTCAACGATTAATTCAAAACAATGATGCAGAGTTGGTTTTTACCGGTGAAAAAGTCGCTGACAATGGATATTTGCAGGCAATGATTAACCAATATCAGCTTAACCCGCATATCATTGATCTTGGGAGAGTGCCGCAGCAGGAATTACCAGCATTATACCAGGGTGCGGTTGCCGTGGTACTCCCATCGTTGTATGAAGGATTCGGATTTTCAATGCTCGAAGCAATGGCATCCGGGGTGACTGCCATCGGCGCACGGTCTACGTCGATACCGGAGGTCATCGGAGATGCCGGATTGTTGTTTACACCGGACGATGACATTGATTTGTTTGAAAAAATGGAATTGGCTTTGTCAGATTCGAACTCAGTTATTGAATTAAAGACCAAAGGAGTGGAACGAGCCAGAAAATTTTCCTGGGATACATGTGCTGAAGAGACATATCGTGTATATCAAAAGGTGATATCATGAATATCGGTATCTTCGGCGGAACTTTCAACCCTCCACACAGAGGCCATTTAATTATTGCTGAATCTGTCAGGCAATCATTGTCACTGGATAAAATCATTTTTATGCCTGCATTTATTTCCCCCTTAAAACAAAAAGGGGAGTCTGATCTTGCAATTCATCGCATGACGATGACGATGCTTGCTATTTCTGACAATCCCGCATTTGAATGTTCGGATTTTGAAATTAATAAAAAAAATGTTTCCTATACCATTGAAACGATTGAAAAATTGAAAAAGGAAAATCCGAAGGATTCAATGTTTTTGCTCATCGGCGCTGATAACTATCGGACGTTTCATTTGTGGAAACGGCATGAATCCATTTTAAAGCTCTCCACGCTTGTCGTGATGAACAGGCCGGGATTTGCGGTTCAGGCAAATGAACAGATCGGGTCGCTGAACACTCTCTTTGTCGAGGTTCCCAATATCGATATTTCATCAACCGGAATACGGACTCTTGTTGAACAGAAGAAATCTATCCGTTATTTAGTGACAAAAAATGTTGCGGAATATATTCGCGCCAACGGATTGTACGCAAAAGAAAGTACTTGACAAGAATCCCCGAGTAGTGTATATTTCTACAGTGCACAAATATACAGTACCTCTATGAATCACAAACCTCTCTCAAAAGCACAGCAAAAAGTCTATGACCTTGTTAAGGACTACATAGAAGAACATAATATTCCTCCCACACTTGCAGAACTGGCTGATTCGCTCAAGGTCAATCTAAACGCCGTTCGATCGCATTTGCTGACATTGGACCGCAAACAAGTGCTGCGATATATTCCGAATATTTCACGCGGTATTGAATTGCTGAAGGCACCCGTCAGAGGTATTCCAATATATGGTTATGTTCCGGCCGGTACGCCGTTCATGTCGCAGGAAAATATTGTTGATACGTTTGAAATAAAAAAATACATTTCCGCCTCCGACGAAGTATTCGGATTGTATGTTCGGGGCGACAGCATGAAAGATGCAAACCTCGAAACTGACGATCTGTTATTTGTGGATCCCAAAATTGAAGCGCGAAACGGCAGAATGGTGGTTGCGCTGGTGGAAGGAGAACCGACGGTCAAATGGTTTGAGCGTGACGGGAATACAATACGATTAGTGCCGGCCAACAGTAAATATAAACCCATTGTGGTGCATAAAAACGATGATCGGTTTTCAATTGTCGGAGTGGTTGTCGGAATGATTCGATCGATCGACAAGAAAAAAATCGATGATTCAATTAAATATAAAAGAGCTTCTTAACAATCGGTGTGCTGTTAATAAAAAATCCCGCGTTAGCGGGATTTTTTATTTTGTGGACAGAGCCGGGATTGAACCGGCGACACACGGCTTTTCAGGCCGTTGCTCT
>CAZQSI010000083.1:8100-10462 GCA_964596155.1 uncultured Chitinophagaceae bacterium | reverse complement strand
GATAAAGGATGAAACGGAGTTTGGGATTGAGATAAACGCGATGGAAAAAGCCCTGTTTTCTTAACCGGATCAAGTAAAAAAAGTTCATCAACACCCTTGCGTATTTCCAACTGATTTGTTACAATGACTTAAAGTTATTCTTGAACAAGAGATCATTCTTGCCAATAACGACAACCAAAGTATTTCCCCTTTCCGCTCCGAATTTCACGATTCGCACGCTATACCATGTAATCTCTCCCTTAATTCACTATTTCCATTCACTAATTGGGGTACAAACAACGCAATGGCGACCAAAAAGAAGAAGATTTTTGTTCTCGATACCAACGTTGTTTTACACGACAGTTCATGCATTTATCAATTTAAGGAGCACGATGTAGTCATCCCGGTGACGGTTCTGGAGGAACTCGACGCCTTTAAAAAAGGAAACGAATCTATTAACTTTCACGCCCGCGAATTTGCACGCAACGTGGATGCAATGAGCGGCGACCATATCTTCAACGGCGGTATCAGCATCGGCGCCGGACTCGGAAAAATTTCCGTCCGGCTCGAGCAGGATTTTCACAAGGATATCTACGCCTCGTTCAACCAGAGCAAACCCGACCATCAGATTCTCAACATTGCCTACTGCCTGAAAAAGGAACAATCATCCCGCGACGTGATTCTCGTCTCGAAGGATGTCAATCTCCGCATGAAGGCGAAAGCGGTCGGACTTCCGGCGCAGGATTACAAGAACGATCAGGTGAAAAATCTCACCGAACTCTACACCGGCCACCGGACGGTGATGAATGTGGATGAGGAAGTGATCGCGCGCCTCCACACCAATCCGTACGAAGTGAAACCGGACGATCTTCCCACGAATCACTTTCAGCCGAACGAATATATCATCATGCGGAACGGGAAGCAGTCCGCCCTCGCCACGTACGATGCCGAAAAGCAGCGTCTCTCGAAGATCGAAAAAACCGTCGCGTACGGCGTCGCTCCGCACAATGCCGAACAGATCTTCGCCTTTAACGCGTTGATGAATCCGGAGATCCAGCTTGTCACCATCACCGGCAAGGCAGGGACCGGAAAAACACTTCTCGCCCTCGCAGCAGCGCTTGAGAAGAGGAAGATGTACCGGCAGATCTTTATGGCGCGTCCGGTCGTGCCGCTCTCCAATAAGGATATCGGATTTCTTCCGGGGGATATCGAATCCAAACTCGATCCGTACATGCAGCCCCTCTTCGACAATCTGAACGTGATCAAGAATCAGTACCAGGAATCGGATCAGCAGTATCAGCGGATCAATCATCTGCTGGAGGAGGAAAAGCTGGTGATCGAAGCGCTCTCGTACATCCGCGGACGGAGTCTCGTCAAAATATTCTTCATCGTGGATGAGGCGCAGAATCTCACCCCGCACGAGGTGAAGACGATCATCACCCGCGCCGGCGAAGGGACGAAGATCGTGCTGACCGGCGACATTTATCAGATCGATCATCCCTATCTGGACAGTCAGTCGAACGGATTGAGTTATCTGATCGAAAAAATGCAGGGACAGAAACTGTACGCGCATATCAATCTCGAAAAAGGGGAACGCTCCAAACTGGCGGAACTGGCGAGCAATCTGTTATGAGCGAGCCGACCATACGGGAACGGGTGATGCAGAATGTGACGCCGGAGGAATATCATGCGATCCGGAAAATGTGGATCAAACATTCTCAGGCGGAAGACCGGAGGGAGATTGAAGGACTGATCTCCACACTGACGGAGGATTGCGTGTACGAAATCATGCCGACCGGCCAGCGCTGGGAAGGGCATGACGGCGCACGGAATTTTTATACGACATTTCTCGGCGCATTTCCCGATATTCATTTTGATCTTACCGACATCGTGATCGGTCCGCAGGGAGCATTCGAAGTTGCCATGATGACCGGAACACATAAAGGAATCTGGGCAGGAATGGAACCGACGGGAAAACCGGTCAACATGCGCATTATGATCTACTTTCCCTGGAGCACGGAGAAAAAGAAATTTACCGGCGAAAAAGTCTATTTTGACAGGCTGGATTTACTCAATCATCAAGAGCGGGAATAATGAAAAAAGAAGAAAATAACGGGGGAATCTCCCGGCGTCACTTTATCAACACCTCCGCCGCTCTGGGAGCGGGAGCAATGCTTTCCGGGTGCGCTCCGTTCACATCAATTTTTCAGCGTCCTCACTTCGATCTGATCATTAAAGGGGGAAGAGTCATCGACGGCACCGGTTCGGCAGAAACGCTCGCCGATGTCGGCATCCGGGATGGCCGGATCATTGAATTCGGAACGATCAACAGCCGCGATGCGGCGCGGGTGATCAATGCGGAAGGATTGCATGTGGTTCCCGG
>CAZQSI010000083.1:6583-8000 GCA_964596155.1 uncultured Chitinophagaceae bacterium | reverse complement strand
GAAGTTGTGGTCGGCGAGGATGACCGTCCTGCCACAGAAGAAGAGATGGAAGCAATGAAGCGGGAAGTCCGCAAAGCGATCGAACAGGGCTGCTGCGGAGTTTCGACGGGACTTGAATATACTCCCGGCAGTTTCGCATCGACCGAGGAATTATGGAAGGTGACGTCTGCGGCGCCGGAGCCGTTCCGCCTCTACGCCTCGCATATGCGGAATGAGGATAACCGCGTGCTCGAAGCGGTGGATGAAGCGATCCGCATCGCGCGGAATTCCGGAGCGAGACTGCAGATTTCCCATCTGAAATCTTCCTATCAGAAAAATTGGTACAAGAACGAAATCACGCTGAAGATGCTCGATGATGCGATTGCGGAAGGAATGGAAGTTCATGCGGACCGTTATCCGTACATCGCGTATCAGACGGGACTCGCGAATCTTTTTCCCCTCTGGTCGCGGGACGGCGGAACGGATCAGTTTATGAACCGGCTGCGCGACCGCTCCGTGCTCGAGAAAATCCGTCCCGAAACAATGGCGAAGATTAACGGACTCGGCTCGTGGGATTCGGTCATGATCACCTCAACAAAACTGGAAGCGCATAAGGCGTACATCGGCAAAACGATTCAGCAGATTACGTCCGAACTCGGCGCCGATCCGTTCGAATTTTCCGTTGATCTGATGATTAAGGAAAACGGTTCGGTCGGCATGGTCGGCTTCGGCATGGATGAAGCGGGAACCGAAACTGTGCTGAAATGGAACAACACCATCGTCTCTTCAGATGGCGGCGCCTATTCACCGGCGTCAACATCGAATCCGCATCCCCGCACGTACGGCACATTTCCCCGTGCGATTGCTTATTACCAAAAAGAGAGAAAGATCTGTTCGCTTCCCGAAATGATCCGGAAGATGACTTCGATGCCTGCACAGAAGATAGGATTAAAGGATCGGGGAGTGATCGCGAAGGGAAATGCGGCCGATATCGTCATCTTCAATTATGCGACGATTAAGGATAACGCAACATTCTTAAATCCGCATCAATTCCCGACAGGAATGCCGTATGTGATCGTGAACGGACAGATGGCGGTGGATAATAACTCCATCACCGGCACGCTGGCGGGAAAAGTGCTCCGGAGCGGTTCGTTCTCCGTCTGATTCACTTCGGAATTTTCATCACCATCATCACCGATGCGATCACCGGCAGCAGGGTCGCAACGGCTCCCCAGATTTCCCACGAACGGTACAATTTGTTGAATGCCGTCCAGTCGAATGATTCCTGTTCCAATCCGTTGACCGCAAACGCGTGAATCCGCTTCTGTAATGGAGAAAGCGTGACGCCGTAGACAGCCCCTGAAAGAATGAAAAGTATGATCGGCCAGAGGATCCATCCCGTGCTGAGCATCGGAAATTGTCCGATCACGGCGGTCAT
>CAZQSI010000083.1:1325-6483 GCA_964596155.1 uncultured Chitinophagaceae bacterium | reverse complement strand
GCCGGTTTAATCTCTCCCCGGTGACAGGTGGTGCAATTGATCGTTGCCGGATCGCTCCGCAATCCTTTAATGGAAGAGAGGAGTTCACCGTTGATCCGGCGCACCATGCCGGCCATTTCCCGCGTGACCGCTTTTTGCGGTTTCGCTTCGGAAGCAAAATTGTTTGTGTCATGACAATGATCGCAGCTGACTCCCAGTGAACGGCTGTATCCCATATTCATCACCGCCAGCAGACGGCCGGCCGGAATGGTGAGCATTGTAATATTTTTGAACACCGAATCTGCGCGCATATGTTCTTTTCCCTTAATGAATTCCCGCAGACGAGCAATGTGCCGCTGCCGATCTGCTTCCAGGGAATCATCCTCCGCACCATTCACTGATACCGAGGACACGTTTTTTCCTCGCTCGGAAGCGGCGGTTGTTTGCGTGTTCGAGGCAAACAACAGCGCGGACAAAAGAAAAAGAACGATCGGCGAACGAAGTATCTTCATGGCTTCTCCTGTTATGATTCGCAATGTCGTTTAAAGTTATCAAGAATCGCCTGCCAGCCCGATTGCTGCAGCTCAACGGAATTTGTCGTTTCGGCTTCGAACGTCTCAATCACTTCGGTCTCATCGCCTTTTGCATTGAACAGTATGGTCGCTTTTCTTCCGTCGTCCATCCAATAGATGATCCGCTCCTTTTCCCGGACATCCTGATAGACTCCGGTAAAATCGAATCCCATGCTGCCGTTTTTCGCTTCCATTCTGTAATTGAATTTCCCGCCGAAGCGGAGATCGTTTTCAGCACGGGGCGTGCACCAGTCGTCGGACGCATTGTTCCATTGCTTGATATGCTCCGGCGTTGTCCACCGGTTCCAGACGATATCAACAGGTTTTTTCACCGTCGTCCTGACCGTGATGTCCACTCGCTTGTCCGGAGTTCCTTCGGCAACTGTTTTCAGCACCGACAGCGCTTTTCCCCACATGACATCCATCAGATAATAAAAATCTTCGCCAATATCCATATCGACGGAAAACCGTGTCTGTGTATTGCCAACTGACTCGAGTGTGTAATTCTCGTAGGATGGCGCCCATTGCTTCACCTCCTCGCTGGTCGTGTCTTCAACGCCGTTAATCAGCTGACCGATATGGCGGATGGAAATGTATTCGGGAAATTTGCTTTCGGCGATTTCGGAAATCATTCCATCCTTTTTTCCTTCCTTATTCAGCGCGATGAAACGGATCGCATCGCCTTTGTTCCATCCTCCTTCGAATGTTGTTCCTTCCAGAAAGACCTTTGCCCAGCCGGAGAAGAGTGCGGGATCAATAAGGCAGTTCCAGACCCGTTCACGGGGTGCATTGATGACGATTTCGCAGTTTATTTTTTTCATAGGACTTACCTTTACGATTGAGGAAACTTTGTGATATCGGCATAAAAGACTTCCCATTGATGACCGTCGATATCGGCAAAGCTGTCGGAATACATCCAGCCGTGATCTTCCGATTTGCGGTATCTGGTGGCGCCGTGTGTTATTGCTGCCTTCACCAGATCGTCCACTTTTTCTCTGTTCTCAACTTCGATCGCGGTCAGCACCTGTGTGGTCGATCCGTCGGCGAGCGGTCTGTCGGTAAATGTCGAAAAGAACGGTTCGGTGAGAAGCATCGCATAGATCAAATCTTCGCGAATAACCATACAGAGCGCTTTGTCATTGCTGAATTGCGGATTAAAGGAAAATCCGAGACGGCTCCAGAATTCTCTGGTCTTCTCAATATCGCGGATCGGCAAATTGACAAAGATTGATTTGACGGACATTGGTTACTCCTTAAAAAATGAATAGAGATTTTAAATGTCAGGTTTACACTGAGTGCGGTTTTGCCGCTTTCATTTGAATCACATCCACCATAAAAGCGAACGCCATGGAAAAATAAATGTATCCCTTCGGAATCTCAACATGAAATCCTTCCGCCAGCAGCGATACACCGATCATCAGCAAAAAGGAGAGGGCGAGAATTTTAAAGGAGGGATGCTTCCGGATGAAATCGGCGATCGGTTTTGATGCGAACAGCATGATGATCACCGTGACGATCACGGCGGTGTACATCACCCACAACTCCTTCACCATGCCGACCGCCGTGATGATGGAATCGACGGAAAAGACCAGATCCAGAATGAGCACTTCCGTCAGCAGCCGGGAAAAAACGATCTTTTTCGGAATGACCGGAGTGCCCGCATCGGCGGTTTCGGTGTTGTGGTAAATTTCTTTCGTACTTTTGAAGATGAGGAAAAGTCCGCCGGCGATGAGAATCAATCCTTTCCCGGAGAAATCGACATCCATCAGCGTGAACAATGTTTTGTCCAGTTGAAGAATCCACGCAATCACGCCGAGCAGAATGAGTCGCATCACCATTGCCAGTCCGATTCCCCAGTAACGGAGTTTGTTCCGCTGCGATTCCGGCAATTTATCCGCGAGGATGGAGATGAAGATGATGTTGTCGATACCGAGAATTACTTCGAGTGCGATGAGCGAAATTAACGGGATGAGTGCGTCCAGCATGGCGATACGGTTCCTGTCATTGATGAGCGGTGCGTGAGTGGATGAAAATACGATAAATTTATCTTCAATTCACCACTCATATTCCGCTCAACCGTCCACAGTAATCACCACATTGCCGGTTTTGTTTCCTTCGGCCACATAACGGAAGGCATCCGCTGTCTTTTCGAGGGGATAGGTGCGGTCAATCACGCTGCGGAATTTCCCCTGGGTGATAAGACTTTTAACGAATAAGAGGCTCCCTTTAATGTCGGTCGGAATGGGAAAGATCACTTTCGTCCTCTGTTCGCTTCCGGGCAGGCGGGAAGTCAGCTTCCAGGAGAGCGCCAAAAAGACATTTTGCGCATTCGGACCGAGTTCGGAGGAAATATAGACGCCGCCCGGTTCGAGCAGATGCTTGCATCTTCCGTAGGTGCTTTTACCGACAGCATCAAAAACGAACCGATACTTTTTGTCGGATGTGGTAAAATCGCTGACAGTGTAGTCAATGACCGAATCCGCGCCGAGAGTTTTCAGGAGAGAAAGATTTTTGGTGTTTCCCACCGCAGTGACGGTTGCCCCAAAATATTTCAGCATCTGCAGCATCGCCGAACCGATCGCTCCCGTCGCACCGTTGACGAGTATTCGGTCCCCTTTTTTTACATTCACTTTTTTTATGAAGTTGAAAGCGTAATGCGCTCCTTCAATGCTGGCCGCCGCTTCCTCAAACGAAATGCCGTCCGGAATCGTCGTCAACGTCCGCTCCTCACTCATCGTGAGATATTGTGCATGCGAACAGAGTCCGTTGTCATCAAATCCGAACACCCGGTCTCCCGGCTTGAACGATGTGACACTCCGTCCGATCGCTTCGACCGTACCGGCAACATCGGTGCCGAGAACATTTTTTTTCGGTTTCGTCAATCCCGTCATCAATCGCATCACCGCCGGTTTGGCGGTCAGCATGGCACAATCGGTCCGGTTCACCGTGGCGGCATGGACTCTGAGCAGCACATCGTTGTCACCCGGCACGGGACGTTCGATCTCGCCGAACCGTAAAACATCCGGCGGTCCGTATCGGGTATGGAGCATTGCTTTCATTTTCACCGGCTTACTTCTCCCTGAGGATGATTTTCCCGGCAAGATATGCCATCGGTATATAGGCAGCGACAAGGTCCAGAACGATGAACCAGAGCGGTGCGGGAAGCATGAATGCATTCGCCGTGCCTCCGGCAAGAAATAACACACTGACGCCGTACGCAAGCTTCATTTTGTGACTGGCAGCGATCATCAGAGCCACCGTCGCACCGGCAAACGTTCCGCCTGCATGTGCCAGAAAGGGAAAAATGAAATTCTGCGGACCGAACAGATGCATCGCTTCCTTTAAACCTTCCATCGTTGTAACGTCCGCTCCCGCCGGCGCAGGAATCAGCGCGCCCCCGGCCATGATAAATCCCATATTGACGATGCTGCCAATAACCGCACCGGTGACAACTGCGGCAATGTTTCTGACGATGGGGTTCATAGGTAATCCTCCTTATGAGAAAAATGTGATGATAAAAATCTTTTTGTCACGCGAAAGAGAGCGAGTTCAGCGGTTCCGCTCCTTATTCATATACTCTGCGATCAGCTGATGGTTCGTCTCCGGACTTCGAGAAAGCGCTTCGGCAATCCCACTCCGTTCACGTTCCGTTTTATTCTGACTCAGTTTTTTCTTTGCCTGTAGCTCCGTCACAGTAATCTCAAATGCTGTAATACCGTTTATCATTCCCGATTTGTACTCTTCCGGCAGTTTTTTCCATTGTGTCAGGTATGATTCTTCATAGGTATTGATCGTCCGTTCCAGCAGATTTCTTACAGTGTCGGGATCGGAGAGTATTCGTGCCGTACCGTAGGCATGCACCGCAAGATAATTCCATGTCGGTACATTCTGTTCCTTCTCGTAATGAGAGGGCGAGATATATGCATGCGGTTCGCTGAAGATAACCATTACGGGGTTATTGTTCAACGATTGCCATTGACGGTTTTGTCTGGCGCAGTGGGAGGAGAGAAGAATGTTTCCGCCGGACTCCAAAATGAGAAACGGAAGATGGGTGGCGGTTGGAATATTATTCTCCGACGTCACCATGATTCCAAAACTGAACCGTTTCATGAACTCCACAACATCGGGAACGGAGTGCCAGTCATATATTTTTGGTCTGTACATTGATGTCCCTGAAATAAAAATTATTATTTCGTTTGTATCGGATGGTTCAGGATAAATCGTTGACGGTTGTAGTTTTCTCTCCATCGCGGACTCACTTCATCCAGAAGCAATCCTTCCGCAAATCCGATGTCGTAGAAACATTCGCGTCTATTGATGTCGATGTTCATACCGGTGACATTGAAAGAATGTTTTCGGAAGAAGATTTTCCTGTATTCCCGGAATGGAGTAAAATCCTTAAGAGTTGCCGCCGTTGATGAGGGATGATAATCATCCAGCAGTTCCAGCAATTTGTATTCGGTGTACCGGGCAATTCCTTCCTGCCACAACTGAAATGAAAAATATCTGAAATCGCGCGGATGAAGGATGTTCCGCAACAGTTCTCTTTCCCGGACAAAATTCTCATACAGTTGGGGAAAATCATCCGTCCCTCTGCTGTTGAGCGC
>CAZQSI010000083.1:0-1225 GCA_964596155.1 uncultured Chitinophagaceae bacterium | reverse complement strand
GCCCACATCCATGCCGCATAGGTATTCTCCGGCCGGGTGAAATCAACTTCCGGTATCGACATTTCGGGTGACGTATATAATTGATAGCCGACGAAGAGTCCCAAAACAGAAATGCTGCCCGATACAACGGCGATCCATCGCGGTATTTTTGTCATGTGCGTAAATCCTTAAACAATGAAAAATTGAGTAAAAATAATTCCGTTACATTGCTTTTTTCATGGAGCGGCGCAGTCCGGTCAGCAGCGCAACACAGACTGTGATCATCGCAATGGTGAGAGTGACGAGAAGAAACGTCACCAATCCCTCAGCGGCAGGATGACCTTCCCGTCCCTCCGCAGCAACCGTAAGCATTCCTCCTGCGTTGAACAGTGCCGCCGCAAGCATGGAAAACCAATTGGCAAACGTTCCGTAGAGTGCCAGCCAATAAGTCATCTTCAGCCAACGATCCGGTAAATCAATGCGATGCCATACTAATCCCAAAATGATAAGAAACATGCCGTTCAATACACCTTCGATGTGACTCGAAAGTCCCATCCGTGGATTGGCAAAAAATGGAACCGCCAGTCCGACGATCAGTCCCAGTAAAAAGAGAAGTACACCCAAATAGATCAGTGACGCTGAGTGCCGTTGCTGTAACGTATTACCGCTCATAAATTTTCCTTTTTATAAAAAAATTCTTTCAGGTTTATGCGTGAAGTGCTTTCCACCGTTCTTCATTCACTCCCTTCAGCAGCAGCCGGAGTGCGAATGCAAGTTCTCCGATAAAGCAGGGAATCAGAATGTACGGAAGCAAATATCCTGAGAGAGATGGAGCAAGAAACCGCGTATAACTGTTGATCAGATAACAACTTCCTGCGAGCACCATCAGCACTCCGAAAATTCTTGGAAACAACGCCGACGTGTAGATAAGATATCCGGTGAAGATACAAAAGAATCCGAAAAATGCCAGCGCGAGATCATACCCGGCCGATTGCATGGCGGTGCGGACATAGACCAACGCCGAGAGCTGGTTCGGCGCAACGGCGAGATTGCTGTTAAGCAGAATCAGCGGTTCATAGAGAAACAAAATCGAGACGCTTTCAATCGAAATTGAGACAATATTAAAAAGCGCCATCAGCATTGCCGCAATCCTGTTGACCCGTTCAAAAAGATGATAGAGAATCGGAATCAGCGCCAGCGCGCAGACAAGTGCGGTCAGATGCGCAACAAATCCGGCACGGTAGAG
>CAZQSI010000082.1:0-10492 GCA_964596155.1 uncultured Chitinophagaceae bacterium | reverse complement strand
TTGGTATCCTGGGCTTTATAGACAACACCCATGCCGCCTTCGCCGAGTTTCTCTACTATTTTATATTGTGAGATCGTTTGTCCGATCATATCGGCAATCCTATTTTTTTCAAAAGGGCTGTGTATCTCGGATCATCATGAAGAGTGTCAAATGTCGGTTCGATTCTGATATAAATCAATTCCCCTGAATGGTCCTGATAGCATTGTTCCAGCCATTTGAATGCGTTCTCCTTATCACCAATTCCTGCGTACATTGATGCAATAAGAATGGGAGAAACAAATTCCTTTTTCGAGGATACAAAAAGTTCATTCAGAATTTTTTCTGCTTCAGATCGCCTACCCATCTTACCATAAATAAAACCAACTTGAGTACGATATTCGAGTCCGTTTCCAGAATACTTCAACGCCTCCTTCGCGAAATTCAACGCTTCCTTATAGTTCTCCTGCCTAATCTGAACTTCAGCGAGTTTATAATATGCACGTGGGAAATGAGGATCGAGGTCAAGCGCACGTTGTAAAAATGAAATCGCCTGATTAAAATTTCTTTTTTCAATATAAACTTTTGAAAGAGCGGTATAAATCACGGGAGCCAACGGATCGATCTCAATTGCCTTCAACAACAATATCTCAGCTTCTTCAAGACGACCAAGCGCCAGTAAATATTCTCCAAACCATTGATGCGATGTTGCATAGTTTGGATTCAATTCGATTGATTTGCGAAACTCCCGTTCCCCGGCTTCGAAATTCCAATGATATTCCGATTCCACTCCTGCCAGCGTTGAATGCGGTTCCGCCATTGTGGGATCCAATTCGATCGCTTTCAGTGCCGCTGCCTTCGCTTTCGGATACGCCTCCGAAGGCGGAAGCAGTAAATACGTTGAAAGCAGCACATAACAATCTGCAAGACCCGAATATGCAAGGGCATAACCGGGATCCAATTCGATAGCCTGTTGAAACATGTTTTGTGCCTTTTGAAAACCTTCTGTAGTTCTTTTATTTAAAAAGAAGCGTCCCTTTAAATACAATTGATATGCTTTGGTATTTTCCGTGCTGTTTTTTGTAATTGCTTTTTCCTGATCGGCCGTGATGGTATTGTTGAGGTGGCGGGATATCGCTGTTGATATTTCATTCTGCAGAGAGATCAATTCGGAACTCTTGCGATGATATTGTGCACCCCAGAGATGGCTGTTGTCTGATACTTTCACCAATTCAACACTGACATCCAAGGCTTCATCACGTTGGTGTATCCTCCCCAGTACAACGGCGTCAACATTAAGTTCTTTCCCCACGACTTGCGGATCAACCTCCTTCCCTTTATGTCGAAACACGGAATTTCTCGACATCATTTTAACTCCAGGAATTTTCGACAAACTGTTGATGAGAGACTCCGTGATCCCATCGCTCAGATATTCCGTTGATTGATCGGTTCCTGCATTGACAAATGGAAGCACCGCCATAGATGAAATGGTGTCGAACGAAGAGTTAAAAAAGAATAACCAGACTGCAATCGCAACAACAAGCACTGAGGATGCCGCAATGACCGTTCTCGTCATTGTTCCCCTTGGAGGAGATTCCACATTCCTCACAGACCGAAATGATGAGGACTCTTGTAATTCATCAGGACGGACAACACGTGTGGAATTTTTCTGAAGTCGACGCAATTCGCTCAACAAATCATCCACGTGCTGATACCGATCGGCGGGATCTTTTTCCAATGCTCTGTGAATAATTCTGTCCAACTCTGGATTTATTTCTGAATTGTATTTTAGCACAGACTCCGGATCCTCGTTAACGATGGAGTACATCATCGCCGCCTCATGTTCTCCTCGAAAAGGGCTTGCTCCTGTCAATAATTCGAACAGAACAACTCCGAGAGAGAAAATATCCGACCGCGCATCCACCGTCCCTCCTTGAAGCTGCTCAGGTGCCATATATCCTAGCGTCCCAACCGTACTTGATGTTTTTGTCAGTTTTAATGTTCCCTTAAGTTTTGCAAGTCCAAAATCCATCACTTTGATCCTGCCGTCACTCGTCATCATGATATTCTCGGTCTTCACATCGCGATGGATGATCCCTTTGGAGTGGGCAAGCTGCAAAGCCTCCCCGACCTGTATCGCATAATGAATCGCATCCTGAAACTTCGGAATTGGAATCTTTTGACGCAATGTCGTCCCGTCCACATATTCCATGATGATAAATTGCTGATCGTCGAATTCTTGAATATCGATCACTGAACAGACGTTGGGATGATTCAATGCGGCGGCTGCTTTTGCTTCGTGCAATAATCGATCTCTTTCAGATTCACTCCCTGATAGGTGATGAGGCAGAAATTTCAACGCAACAAACCGATCGAGTTTGGTGTCCTGGGCTTTATAGACAACGCCCATGCCTCCTTCGCCGAGCTTTTCGAGAATTGTATACTGTAGAACAGTTCGTCCAATCATTCGGTTATCCGGCAATCATTCGCTGAAATCGTTTGTTTTTTTGGAGCGGCTTCCAATCATGATCGAGTTTAAGCATTGCCGGAGAAACTTCCGACGGGATTGATAACAGTCGATCGATCAGCTCAATCGCTTTGTCGTATTCACCAAGAGTTGTGTAAATCTTTGCCATGTCGATCATTCGAAATGATCCTCTCCATGCTTCCTTTTCTACAGGAAGTAATTCAATACCGCGCATTCCAGCACGAATTGCCTCATCCTTTCGCCCGAGACGGGCCAAGACTAATCCCAGAGCACTGTGCGCCCGTTCATCGTTCGGACTTGACTTCAGTTTTTGCTGGATCTGAATTCGTGCGCTGTCATATAATCGCATTGCCAGAGAGAGATTACCTCGGGCATACTCGACATCCGCGCGCAACTTATTACTCGGAGCATATTCAAACTGGCTGTTCAATAATTCTTTGGTCCCGGAATTATTCACTTCAGCAAGAGCCACGTGATAGCGCCCATCTAACATTTCCACATAATAGGACATGTAGTTCAGAAGAAAATCTAATTCGTCAACCTTCCCCAACCGCTTCCCCGTTTCCTGAATTCGTCGTGCCGAAGCAATATCACCGGTCCATAACAAAGTATTTTTCAACTTATCATAATATATCGCAGAGATATCGGGCGTCAATTCTAAGGCCCGGTCATACGACACCTCCGCTTCTTGATATTCTCGCAGCAGCGTCAGCGTTTCTCCGCGCTGACGAATGATATCGGCTGCACGCGGATTGCTTTCGATCGCTTTGTCATAGGCATTGACCGAACCGCGCATATCTCCCTGCCTGCGCAAAACGGAACCGATGCCATAATGCACCATTGAATTGTTTGACCGGTATTTCAGCGCCAGAGAAAACTCTTCAAGTGCATTTTTATAATCAAGTTTCGTATGATAAAAATACCACCCCATCGCTTCATGCGATTCGGACAAGTCCGGAGCGAGAGTGACTGCTTTTTGTGCGGCGGCGCGGGCAAGTTCGACCCGTTGTTCCGAACGATCATAAAAGAACCAATACATCATGGCATGCATCCGTGCGAGAACGGCATAGGCGGCTGCAAATGAAGGATCGATACGGATGGACTTCTCCAACAGACGAGTGGCGATCTCTGCATCGGTCTTCGATGCACTGCGGTTGGAGTAATCCAGTGCCTGAAGATAATAATCGTACGCTTCGGAGTTTTCGGTCAGAGACGTTTCCAGTGATTTTTTTTCACTCTTTCCGAGTGCAATATCCATGGCGCCGGCAACTCTGGATGCGATGTCAGACTGCAATTTAAAAGCCGTTGAGAGCACCGACTCCATCGATTGAGACCACATTTGCGTTCCGTCCTGCACTTTCACCAGCGAAGGATTAACACGGACATGGATATTTCCGTTTACCGTTTCCCACCTGACTGTTCCCTGCAAGATATAATTGACGCCAAGTTCTGTGCCGATCTGTTTCGGGGTTTTTGCGGTTTTCTGATATTGCACCGCACTGGTCCTTGCAATAACGCTTAAGCCTGAAAGTCCCGACAGCCGTGTGGTGATTTCGTCGGTCATACCGTCCACAAAGTAATCTTTATCCGACGGCCCTAAATTTTCAAACGGCAGGACGACGATCACTTTTTTACTTTCCCCGCCGCCGATCGTCGGAAAAACGTCTCTGAAGAGCGCGCCGGCCAGTATCACAATGGTAAGAATGCCTATTCCAATCGAGATGTTCTTCGGAGAGAATGTCTTTGTTCGATCCGAACGAGGAACGGAATCTGCAACGGACTGCGAAGAATATTCCGGGATTGATTGAGTCCTGCTTACTCTTGTAGAATCTTTCTTCGCGCGCCGGAGATCGACCACCATATCCTGAATGTTCTGATACCGGTTTTCAGGATCTTTTTCCAGTGCTTTTGTCAGGGTGTGAGCGATCTCGGGCGAGACTTCCGGTAAATATTTTTGGATCGGTTCAGGATCTTCATTTACAATCGAATAGACCATCGCCGCTTCATGTTCACCTCTGAACGGCAGCCGCGCCGTCAGCATTTCATAAAAGAGAACGGCAAATGCAAAAATATCGCTCCGTGAATCTACCTCGCCTCCCTGAATCTGTTCCGGAGCCATGTATCCGAGTGTCCCGACCGTGCTGGAGGTCCGTGTCAGTTTCAACGAACCCTTCAACTTTGCCAGACCGAAATCCATCACCTTTGCCTGACCTTTGGAATTGATGATGATATTATCGGCCTTGATATCTCTGTGAACGATCCCTTTTCTATGTGCCTCCTGCAATGCTTCGCCGATCTGGATTCCGTATTTGATTGCGTCTTCCGGACGCATCGGACCCGATTCAAGTTTCGTGCGGATGGTGGAACCATCCACATACTCCATGGCAATATACGGCTGATCGCCGCTGTCGTTGATTTCGTAGATTACGCAAATGTTCGGATGATTGATCGCGGCGGCGGCCTGCGCTTCCTGCAGGAATCGTTCCCGTTCGATACCGCCTTTTGAGATATGGGGAGGAAGAAATTTTAATGCAACTTCACGGTTGAGCTTGGTGTCAAGCGCTTTATACACCACACCCATGCCGCCCTCACCGAGCTTTTCAAGAATTTTATACTGTGAAATTGATTCACCGATCATAGCTTCTTCATCCGTTGGATTTGTTCATTGAAACACAGAACACACTGGTAACAACAAGGTGTTGTCATGTTATAGTACCGTACTATGTCTCACAAAGTGTATTGAATCCGTATCAATCGTTCTGCCGTTAATCGACAATGATCTTCGGCGGTGAATTGCCCTCTGCAAATTTTTTTGGCGTAAGGCAGAATGCTGCGTAGGTATACTCACCCCGTTTAATCTGCCCGACACTTAGTTTTAGGCTTTCGCCGCTTTTCACATATTGTGTGTGACCGCCGAACAATTTGTCGTTATCAAATTGGAAGTACACATCGGTTCCCACAGCGTGAAATATTACTTTCTGGTTCGCTGCAACGTGGACAGCAGAGTCGGGATATCCCTGTAAAATTGCCCTCCAGATCTGTCCGATTTTGGTGATTTCAATGTGTACTTCCTTTTGGCCTCCCGGCTGGGCTTGCGCGGACTGAAAACCGGTGACGAGCAACAACAGCAGCGGTAACACAAACAAACGAAAAAGGTTTTTCATACTGTACTCCTTTGATAGGTTAACTTTTGTTGATGGAACTACATCATTTATTTTTCTGCCGATGCTCAATTAATTCTTGATACCGCCGATCACCATATAAGGATTTTAATTCCGGCTGGTGCGAAATCTCGCTGATGGAATACCCTGCATCGAGCGCTTTGCCGATCCATTCAAGTGCACGGCCGCGGTCACCGATCCGTTCAAATGTCGTTCCGGCGTGAAACATTACTGATGCGTCATTCTTATTCAGCCGTAATGAGCGTTCCGTCCAGATCCGGCTGCTGTCGTTCACATTGATCATTGCATAATAACCTCCGAGCGATGCCATGACCTCCGCGTCATCGGGATTGACGGTCAGCTGCTGACGCGCAAGCCCGATCGCTGTTCTGAATAGTTGGGTCGAACGACCGTTTCCGCTTTCACTCCAAAAATATGCCGACGCTAAATTTCCGGTCACAAAATGATTGTTTGCATTGTATGCCAATGCTTTTTCATACCAGTGAGCAGCGGCGTCAAATCTTCCTTCAACATAATTGAGCGTTCCCAGATTTGATGCCGTCCGGTACGTCGGGCGAATTTCATAGGACCGCTCGAACATCGTTCGCGCATCGGACCACCGTTTTAGATAATAATACATTCCTCCGAGATTATTATACCCACGGTAATTATCGGGAGTCAATTCCGACACTTTTTTGAATGCAACAATCGCATCATCATAACGATTGTTCTT
Organism: uncultured Chitinophagaceae bacterium; assembly: GCA_964596155.1. Classification (GTDB taxonomy): domain Bacteria; phylum Bacteroidota; class Ignavibacteria; order UBA10030; family UBA8401; genus UBA8401. Next base: position 4,134 of record CAZQSI010000082.1, on the reverse strand, counting down.
TGAATAAAATACCCCCAAATCGTTATATCCTCCCCAATATTCCGGTCGCAGGTCAATCGATCGCAGAAATGTTTTCTCGGCCAATGTCAGCGATCCCTGCGCTTCGTAGGCTTTTGCCAGGCCGCGGTATGCATCGGCGCTCGACGGGTCAATCGACATTGCCGTTTCGAATAACGGTATCGCTTTTTCGGGTTTACCGGTTCCCGCATAGATCATTCCCAGCGTGATCTTCACCGGTGCAAGTTTCGCATCGATCGATTCGGCAATTGTGCAAGAATTGATCGCTTCAGTAACCCACCGTGTCTCCTTGCCGAATTCAAATTTTCTCCAATACGCTTCTCCCAATGCCGCATGAGCAAGTGCATAAAGTGAATCTTTCAACAGCGCCTGACGAAACGAGAGAATTGCGTTATCGATATTCTCTTCAATTTCGTACCGCAGCAGCTGACCTCTGCCTCTTAAATAGTACTCAAAGGCAGCCGGTACGGAGGTCCCGCCTGATTGAAGAATTCCTTTCGTTTCCGGATGCATCTCCACATGAAGCATCTCGAGCACTTTCAGCACCGATTCGTTTTGCAGCGATGCCAGCCGTGACCGCTGAAGATCGATGGTCGAAGAACTTAACTGGCGAACCGTTCCCGGATCAATCAAATTGATAGTGAACCGATAATGATCCCCGATCAATTGCAACGATCCATCCAAAACCAAATTGACACCGAACGCCTTTCTCGCCTCTTCGGCACTCTTGCTGCCTGAATGACGCACTTCTGCTGCCGGAACAACCCAGAGGGAATTGTTCAGCTGCTCTAATTGTGTCAATTGACTCGTCATTGTCTCCGTCAGTCCGTCACAGAGTATCCGAAGGTCCGGATCATTCCCAATCGCGGTGATGGGAAGAACGGCAAGATGTTTTTGATCTGGAACTGCAGCTAATCCGACTGCATGAATAATTCGATCCCGAAGATCCGAGCGAATGGAAACAAACGCGGCCGCTCCCGCTGTCATCATCACCGCTGCGGCAATGAACCACCGCCTGTAATTTCTGTGCGCCGCTGCTTTCATGAGGACCGAATGTCCGGTCTCGGCCGCGGCGCTGCCGGACAGCACCGCGTCTATATCTGCCGCGAGTTCCGTGACCGACTGGTACCGATCGTCAGCATTTTTTGACAGGCATTTTTTTACAATGCCATCAACTGCATGAGAAACGGATGGCTTTCGAGTCGATGCGAGCGGCGGCTCTTCGTTGAGAATTTGGTACAACAACGCGGTGTCATACTGCGCTGTAAACGGCCTCTCTCCGGTTAATAATTCAAAGAACACCACTCCAAGAGAATAAATATCGGCCCGATGATCGACTTGCTCACCGCGCGCTTGTTCTGGAGAAACATACGACATTGTTCCGACGGTCGTGCCGATCGTGGTAACTTCTTTTCGGCCGAATACTTTTGCAAGACCAAAATCCATGATCTTCACCCGGCCATCCGCAGTGCGCATAATGTTGCTGCTTTTAATATCGCGGTGGACGATCTGTTTTGCATGCGCGGCCTCGAGCCCGTCCGCAATAAGGCGGATAATCCGCAGCGACACCCGTTCATCAATTGTTCCGGCGATGTCCGATAGTGTCGTTCCATCCACGAACTCCATAACAAAATAGAGACGATCCTCATGCATGCCAATATCATGCACTGTGCAGATGGCGGGATGATTCAACGACGAGGCAGCTTTTGCCTCCTGAACAAACCGTTCCCGTTCGGTTAACGATTTGGATAGTTCAAGAGAAAGAAATTTGATTGCCACATCGCGGTCAAGTTTACCGTCATGGGCTTTGTACACAACACCCATTCCCCCTTCGCCCAGTTTTTCCAGAATATGATATTTATCGATTGTTGATCCAATCATAATTTGGCGAGTCACTTTCGATTTATCGCGACGTCAAGCGGCGAATTTCGTCAGTCCAGTTGAGTGTCACCGAAATATTCTTAAATGAAATTCCCAATTGCGGTGCTGTCGTATAAATATATCTGCCATCGGAAGAGAGACCAAACGTAATCCCGCTGTCGGTATTCATGGAAGGGAAATTGTCGATCAGTACTGAGGGCAATCCAGAGGTAAATGTCGTTGCCGTCGAGACCGGGACGGACATCAATTGCATCCCTTTTCGATAGTATAATGTTTTTCCATCCGGATGCCACTTGGGCTCTTCAACGACATCGTTTGAAATCTGCCACTTCCCTTCCTTTCCGGGAAACGATCGGACATACAACTGATAGGAACCCGATTCATCGCTGATGTACGCGACCCACTTCCCATTTGGGGAAAAGGATCCTTCATATTCGTCTTTCTTCGAATCCAGGTATGTCCACGCTTTCCGTTCTCCTGTCATAGGAAGCACCATTAAGTCGGATTGTGCGGCTGCAGTTAAATGATCGACCAGAAGAAACTTGCCGTCCCTCGACCAGTCATCAATATAGTATCGGTCGTCTCCTGCAAACAATTCCACTTCTTCGCCGCTTCCATCCGACGGTTTCATAAAAATACCGTTCTGATCCTTTTTCTTTGTCCTTTTCATAAACGCAATGTATTTCCCATCCGGCGACCAGATCGGCGTTCTGTTGATACCGCCGAACGTCAATTTACTTAAGGTGCGTTGTTCGATATGAAATATCCAAATGTCAAAATTCTCGCCGTCACGAATTACGACCGCTATTTTTTTATTATCGGGGGATAAACGGGGTTCCACGTAGGGACGGACGGAGGAATCAAGGACGGTCATCGTCCCCTTCATATCGAATTTTACAAATTTTCTGTTCTCTCCCTCCACCGAACCCGGCAAATAGATAAGCGTTCCATTTTCAGATACACCGTAGTTGGAGATGCCTGTGGTGATGGAACTGTAAACACCCTGAACAACCGGATTCGGCTGTCCTGTTACCTCAAGAGACGATGCGTCGAATGGAACGACATATAATATTCCTGACCGTGCAAACAGTATATGTCCTGAATTGACATACTGCGCACTGCTTGCACCCCGGAGAATATTCTTCCGTTCTCCCGTTTCAATGTTGACGATATCGATATCAGCATTTTCATAATAATCCGGACTGGAAAGGGTTCCGACGGTAAACAGCACATGGATACCGTCAGGTAAACATGACGGCCATCGATGCGTACGTTCTCCCTTTTCATTTTCAACGGTTGTTACCGGAGATGGAGTGCCGCCGTTTTCAGGAATTTTCATTAATCCTGAGACAGCGATGGGTGTATAGATGATAAACCCTTTTGAACTCCAGGTACCTCCCCTATTATCTCCGGCTTCAGCCAGCGTTACCGGTGTTCCGCCGGTCAGGGAGATTTTTTCAAGATTTCCATTTCGGAAGAAGCCGATCCATTTATCATCCGTGGAAAAAAACGGTGTTGAGCAGTTTTCAATTCCCGACACAGCAACCGATTGCAGGCTGTTCATATTTCGGAGAAAAAATTTATTGTTCGCCTTATAGATGAGCTTGCTTCCGTCATGCGAGATCGCAATGGCGGGATATGCTGCAATGTCGAGCATTTTATCATTCCCAACCTCAATCATAAAACGTGTGGTGATCGTTTCCACGGTCGGAGTCCGATAGTAGAACAATGAGCCGACAGCTATGACAGCCGAAATCACGAACAGAGACCACGGTAAACTCTTCGAACGAAATATCTTTGAAAGATCGTATTGTTTGTTCATCACTTCGACGATGACCGATCCTGACGATTCCTTCTTTTGTTTTTCTGCGGCTGATTGATGTGATGATGACCGAAGAACAGAATATGCCCTGCTGTGCGTATTTCCCGTAGATTTTTTTATCTTCCGAAGGTCCTTTGCCAATTCTTTTGCTGACTGACATCGGTCGTCCTTCTCTTTTTGGAGACATTCCAGAATGATGGTATCTAATTCCGGCACGATCCCTTCCTTCAGGGCGGACAGAGGCGCAGGATCGACATTCACAATCTCGTACATGATCGCCGTTTCGTGAACACCCTTAAATGGAGATTCTCCCGTCAGTAATTCATAGAGCACGACGCCGAGTGAAAAAATATCCGTGCGGTGATCCACATCCAGTCCCTGCACCTGTTCCGGAGACATATATCCCATTGTCC
>CAZQSI010000081.1:0-10651 GCA_964596155.1 uncultured Chitinophagaceae bacterium | reverse complement strand
CCAAAACACAAGCAACGTCAAGGTTAATATTTAGGAGAGTAATCAGTGGCACGTATCGCTGGAGTCGATTTACCAAAAAATAAACGATCCGTCATCGGGTTGACGTACATCTTCGGGATCGGCAACACCGTATCGAAGGAGATCCTTGCAAAAGCGGGTGTTGACGAGAATAAAAAGATCGGAGCGTTGACGGACGAAGAGATCAACAAGATCCGGAATATCATCCAAACGGATTATAAAACGGAAGGTGCGCTTCGTTCCGAAAATCAGATGAACATCAAACGATTGATGGATATCGGTTCATACAGAGGTTTGAGGCACCGTAAGGGACTGCCCGCACGCGGACAGCGCACGCGCACAAACTCCCGAACACGAAAAGGCAAACGTAAGACGGTGGCAGGAAAGAAAAAAGCTATCGCTAAGAAGTAATTAGAATTCTGAAAGGAAGATCGTGGCAAAACATCAAGCAGCGCCGACAGTAACGGCAAAAAAGAAAAAGAAAATTCACGTTGACGTAAACGGAAAAGTGTACGTGAAGGCGACATTCAACAATGTCATTGTTACCATCACCGACACCTACGGCAATACCATCGCGTGGTCGTCCGCCGGAAAGAACGCCTTCAAGGGCTCCCGGAAGAATACACCCTTTGCAGCGCAAGTCTCTGCAGAATCCGCAGCCAAGGAAGCTTACGATTTGGGGCTTCGAAAAGTAGAAGTGTTCGTGAAAGGTCCCGGTTCGGGACGTGAAGCGGCAATTCGGTCGCTGCAGACCGCAGGACTGGAAGTTACGATTATCCGCGATATGACTCCGATTCCGCACAACGGATGTCGGCCGCCGAAACGGCGCAGAGTTTAAAAATTTTCTCATTATAGGAAGTTAAAACAGAATGGCACGTAATACCGGATCAGTTGTCAAGCAGTCCCGCAAACTGGGAATTGCGCTCAGCAGCAAAGCAAATAAGTTTATGGAACGCCGTCCCTACGGACCCGGCCAGCATGGTAAAGGCCGGCGGATGAAGGTGTCGGAGTACGCCCTGCAGCTGAAGGAAAAACAAAAAATGAAGTACATCTACGGTGTCCTTGAGCGTCAGTTCAGGAATTACTTTGAGAAAGCGACGCACATGAAGGGCAAAACCGGCGATAATCTGGTGAAACTTCTCGAACTGCGTCTTGACAATGTCGTCTATCGGATGGGATTTGCTCCCACGCGCCGAAGTGCACGTCAGCTGGTCACACACGGCCATTTTCAGATTAACAAATCAAAGGTGAACATTCCTTCCTATCAGTTGAAGGCGGGCGATGTAATTTCCGTCCGGGAAAAAAGCCGTCAGCTGGATATCATTCACAACGCCATGAAACGCGTCAAAGATGCATCGGTCTACACCTGGGTCAGCCTCGATAAGGCTGCAATGGCAGGAACATTTCTGCGGGTGCCGGAACGCGAAGAAACCCCGATGCTCGCAAACGAACAGCTCGTCGTCGAGTTGTATTCGAAATAATCCAATTGTTTTTTTCTATATCTGGTGAGAACCAACTTATGAGCAATACACAATTTCAAATGCCGGACAGCGTCGTGCTGGAAGAGTCATCCTCCACCGACCGTTTTGGACGTTTCATCGTCCAGCCACTCGAAAAAGGATACGGAGTAACAATCGGCAATGCATTGCGCCGCGTACTGCTTTCTTCGCTTCCCGGATATGCCATCACGGCAATCCGCATCGAAGGAATCGTCCATGAATTCACCGCGCTTCCCGGGATTGTCGAAGATGTCACTGATATGATTCTGAATCTGAAGCAGGTACGTCTGAAAGCGACCAATAAAAAAGTCGGAAAAGTGTCGGTGCATTTAAAAGGACCGGGAAAATTTCTGGCGGGCGATATTCAAAAGGCAAGTCCCGAAGTCGAGATTCTGAATCCGGAACTGCACATTGCCACCATGAATAAGGATGCCGACTTCGAAATGGAACTGCGCATCGGCCGGGGTAAAGGATATGTGACGGCGGAAGAAAATAAATTGCCCGACCAGCCGGTCGGCATGATCACGATCGACTCCATTTTCACGCCGATCGTCAACGTGCGCTACAATGTTGAATCGACCCGCGTCGGTCAGCAGACGGACTATGAAAAGCTTGTGCTCGAAGTCGAAACGGACGGATCCATCGTGCCCAAAGATTCCGTCGCCTATGCAGGAAAAGTGCTTCGTGATCACATTCAGTTTTTCATCAACTTTGATGCAACGCAGGAAACCGAGAAGGAAGACAACGAACGTGACGAAGAGATTTCGCGCATCCGCAAGATTCTCGTAACACCGGTTGACGAACTTGAACTGTCGGTCCGTTCGCACAATTGCCTGAGAGCGGCAGACATCAAAACGCTCGGCGATCTGGTGCGGAAAGACGAAGCGGAACTTCTGAAATTCAGAAATTTCGGACGAAAGTCCCTGGCGGAATTGTCATCCATCGTTGAAGTAAACAATCTCACATTCGGTATGGATGTGGACAAATATTTAAAAGACAGCGACTAAAAGGAATTATTGTCATGATACACGGACGATCGGGAAGAAAATTACAACGCACGGCAAGTCATCGCAAGGCATTATTGAATGCGTTGTCGACGTCGCTGCTGCGGCACAAACGGATTCAAACCACGCTGGCGAAGGCAAAAGAAACCCGCATGGTCGTGGAAAAGCTGATCACCCGCGCCAAGAACGCCGTTGTGAAGGAAGCCGAAGGAGCACCGATTAATATCCACGCCAGACGCGAAGTGGCACGCCACATCAACGATAAAGATGTGGTGAAGATGTTGTTCGCAGAAATTGCTCCCAAAGTGGCAACACGACCGGGAGGCTACACCCGGGTGATTAAGCTCGGCCAGCGCCTGGGAGACGGTGCCCATGTGGCAATGATTGAACTTGTTGACTTCGCGCTCGGAGCCGACGCACCGGTCGAGCCGGTGAAAAAGAAACAGGATCGCCGCGCACGCGTCAATCAGAAAAAGAAAACGAAGAGCGAGCCTGAAGCACAGGAGAAGGAAGCGACGACCGAATAAGTGAAAGTCATCCTCGAAGGATAGCTGATGCTATCCTTTTCTCTTCTGAGAAAATCATCAAGAATCGAGTGTTTTGAGTATGAAAATATCATCTGTTGATTTTGTTGTTGGGGTTGCAAACTTAAAACAACTGCCGAAAACCAACCTCCCTGAAATAATCTTTATCGGGCGCTCCAATGTGGGCAAATCTTCTCTGTTGAACAAACTGTGTAACCGGAAAAACATTGCACGTGTCAGTTCAACACCCGGGAAGACACGCGAGCTGAACTACTATCTGATCAATAAAGAGCTTTATTTTGTCGACCTGCCGGGCTACGGATATGCGAAAGTAGCCGAACATGTGAAAGCCGGCTGGACGCAAATGATTGAGGAGTTCTTCCACACGCGGAAACAAATTGCTCTCGCAATTCAGATCGTCGACGCACGTCTGGGTCCGACCGAACTCGATAATACCATGATGGGATGGCTCGATTTTTATAAAGTGCCGTTTCTGCTCATTCTCACCAAAGCGGATAAGCTTCCGAAAAACAAACTTGCCGCACAGATGGAAACGATCGGAACGCAGCTCAGCAAGTATCATCATCTTGCCGGCATTCAGCCGTTCTCAGCCGTGACCGGCGACGGACGGATCGAATTGCTGAAGACCATCGACCGGCAGATTGACGAAAAGAATCATCCCTCGTCAAAAATTGTCACGGCCGTAGCATAACCTCCGGACGCCGGCGTCCGGAATCCTCCGCTTGAACATTCTTTTCCTTCAACCATCTTTGTAAGGAACATCATCCTATGAAAAAAAGACTCTTTACCCCCGGACCGACGCCAATACCGGAAACCGTCATGCTGAAAATGGCGGAACCGATTATTCATCACCGCAATGCGGAATTTAACGAGGTGCTCACCCGCGTCAATCATAATCTGAAATATTTATTTCAGACCGAACAGCCGGTGTTAACATTAACCTGCTCCGGCACGGGAGGCGTTGAGTCCACCTTTGTCAGTTTATTTTCTGCCGGCGACACCATTATTTCATCGAACGGCGGAAAGTTCGGCGAACGGTGGGTGAAAATGCCGAAGGCATACGGATTAAATGTTGTTGAAATTAAAGTAGAGTGGGGAAAAGCTCCCACCGAAGAACAAATTCTGTCGGCACTGAAAGCGCACCCGGAAGCAAAAGCTGTTTATCTCACTCACAGTGAAACATCAACCGGCGCAGCAACGGATATTAAAACATTGGCCGCGCTCATCCGCAAAAATTCCAATGCGCTTGTTTGTGTCGACGGCATTACGGCAGTCGGCGCCCACGAGCTGCGATTTGACGAATGGGGCATCGATGTCTGCGTTACCGGCTCGCAAAAAGGTCTTATGATTCCTCCCGGTCTTGCATTTGTTGCATTAAGCAAACGAGCCATCGATGCGATGGAAACATCGAAGCTGCCGAAATTTTATTTTGATTTGAAAAGGGCGGTGAAATCGCACGCTGCGAACGATACGCCCTGGACACCCGCCGTCTCATTGATTATCGGCGTTGATGCAGCCCTTCAGAAAATACGAGAAGAAGGTATTGAGAATGTATGGTCCCGCCACAAACGTCTTGCAAACGCCGTTCGTGCGGGAGTGGTCGGCGCCGGATTGAAACTGTTCTCGGAATTTCCTTCCTATGCTGTTACTCCGGTCTGGGTTCCGGAAGGTGTGGAATGGAAGCAGTTTAATAAGACGATCAAAGGAAAGTACGGAATTACCATTGCCGGCGGTCAGGATGATTTCGCCGGAAAGATTTTCCGGATTTCGCATCTTGGATATTACGATGAACTGGATATGATAACGATGATCGGAGCCCTCGAAATGACGCTGAAGGAATGCGGTTATGCATTTGAGATCGGATCCGGAGTAAAAGCAACGATGACCTCGTTGATGGACCAACAATAAGCAAACATTCACTCAATCACAGTGTGATGTTGAGTGTCACGAAGACTGAAAAAACATCCGTATGAAAATTCTCATTACAGATCCGATCGAACAAAGTTGTGTGGACATTTTATCCCGTGAAGGATTTCACGTTGACCTCAAACCCGGCCTTCCGCCGGATGAGATCAAGAAGATTGTTCATGAATATTCGGCCATGGTGGTACGGAGCGGGACGAAAGTCACTGCCGATATCATCGAAAAAGCAGAATCGATGAAGGTGATCGGACGTGCCGGTGCGGGAGTCGACAATATCGATACCGCCGCCGCTACACGGAAAGGGATCATCGTCATGAACACTCCCGGAGGCAACACGCTTTCGACGGCGGAGCATACCTTTTCCATGCTGATGGCCTTGGCTCGCAACATACCCAACGCACATTCAAGTCTGGTGGCGGGAAGGTGGGACCGGAAGAAATTCATGGGAACGGAATTGTTCGGCAAAACACTCGGCATCGTCGGCATGGGTAAGATCGGCCGTGAAGTGGCTCTCAGAGCGCAATCGTTCGGCATGACTACGATCGGATATGACCCGGTGCTGAGCACCGATGTCGGATTGAAAATGAATGTGGAACTTGTCTCTCTCGACGAAATCTATCGCCGGTCCGATTTTATTACGGTACATACTCCCTTGAGCGAAGAAACAAAAGGTTTGCTGAACGAGCAGTCGATTGCAAAATGTAAAAAAGGGGTCCGACTCATTAACTGCGCGCGCGGCGGTATTATTGATGAAGCGGCATTGCTGAAAGCGCTTGACAGCGGACATGTTGCCGGCGCCGCGCTTGACGTCTTCGTGACTGAACCGCCGACAGATTTTGCGCTTGTGAAACATCCGAATGTTGTCGCAACTCCTCATCTGGGAGCTTCGACCGAGGAAGCACAGGAAAAAGTGGCGATTCAAATTGCAGAGCAGATAGCCGATGCGTTGAAAGAACGGGGAATTGTGGGAGCGGTCAATGCCGCAGCGCTGCAGTCCGGCGTTCCGAACGAAATCAAACCGTATCTGCTGCTTGCCGAAAAGCTCGGTTCGCTTCAGGCGCAGGTGATGAAAGGTCAATTGAAGGAACTCAGCGTAGAAGTCAGCGGTGAATTGCTTCAGAAACATTCCGAACTGATCAAAGCGGGAGTGCTGCGCGGAATCTTCTCAAAACTGATGAGCCAGCCGGTGAATTATATCAACGCCCCCATTCTTGCACAATCGATGGGAGTAAGAATCAGCGAAAAGAAAATTTCGGATTCCGGCGATTATGCAAATCTGCTCACCATCGGTTACAAAAGCGATGTCGAACAGCGATCGTTTGCCGGTACTGTCTTCGGAGGGAAACATCTGAAATTCGTGAGACTCGATAAATACTCGATTGAAGGCACCCCCGAAGGAACATTCCTCTATTATACGAACATAGACCGTCCGGGAATGCTTGCCAAAGTCGGTACGTTGCTTGCGGATGCAAATATCAATATCGCTGGATTGTCGCTCGGCAGATCGGGTGTCGGTGAAAGAGCGTTGACAGTGGTCAATGTCGACTCGACGATTCCGGATTCTGTATTGCAAAGTGTTGCTGCGCTGGACGGTGTCTTTAATGCGAAGGTCGTTACTCTATAATAAATACGCAGAGCAAATGTCTTGAAACAAGCCCCGGATACTCCGGGGCTTGTTGTTTTAGAGAGGCTTTCCGAATACCGAAACAAAGCGGTCACGATATCCTCTGCTCATCATCAGTTGTGCATTATTTTTCAGGATAACTTTATACTCGCCGTTAAAATAGGGCTGCAGTTCCTTGATCATGGCGATATTAACGATCGTACTCCGGTGTATTCGGATAAACGCTGCGGAAGGCAAACGGCTCTCCAAAGCATTCATCGTTTCCCGAATGAGGTACGTTTCGCTTCCGGAATGTAATTGTACATAATTTCCCGCTGCTTCCATCCATTCGATATCGGCAAGGTTAAGGACAAGAATTCGTCCGTTGGATTTGACGATCACCCGTTCAATGTCAGCCTTCGGGTGCCGGACTGATTCGAGCATCATCCGTACTTGCTTTTGAGTATCATCGGAATTTTTTTGTGATGAAAGTATCGAACGCGCGTGAGATAACGATGCAGTGAACCGCTCCCTGTTAAACGGCTTCAGCAAATAATCCAAAGCATGAAACTCAAATGCACGGAGAGCAAATTCATCGTATGCAGTGATGAAGATGGTGCCGGGAAGCTGTGAGGAAGGGAGGTGCGAGAGAAGTTCAAAACCGGTCATTCCGGGCATCTGAATGTCGAGAAACAGCAGGTCTGGCTGATGCCGCTGAATTGACACGAGCGCATTGCGGCCGTTGAAACAACTGTCCACTATGCTCACATCCGGTTCGCGTTCCGCAAATCGTCTGATTTTTTCCAGTGCCAGCGGTTCATCATCGATTATGATTGCTCGAATCATTCTGTTTGCTGTTCAATTTCAATGTAGGAAATTCGTGGAGTGATGTGATGTTATTCCGTTGTCTTACGGAACGGGATGGAAAGAGTTACACGAAGACCGCCCGATTCTTTGTTCGAGAAAGTAAGGGAATAATTGCTGCCGTACATGATTGACAGTCTGTCGCGTGTTGTGCGCAGACCGTACCCTTTCGCTAAGTTGAGGTCCAACGTTCCGGAAAAACCTTCGCCGTCATCCTCAATCTGCAGATACAATTTTTCCGCCTCGCGCCACGATGTGGCAACGATGGTTCCTTGTTTCAGATGAGGAGCGATGCCGTGCTTTACGGCATTTTCCAGAATCGGCTGCGTCAGCATGCATGGAACCAGCGCATCAAGCGTGTCGGGATGGAAATTTGTTGTCACCCGCATCCGTTCGCCCATGCGCGTTTGTTCGATCAGCAGATACCGTTCGATAAACGCGATATCATCTTTGAGAGGAACTTCCTGAACATTCATCCGCTCCAGAGAGATGCGCAACAGGTCGCCGAGATATGTCAGCATGGTATCCGCTTCTTCGACGCTCTTATACATCAGCGAAGAAATGCCATTCAGCGTATTGAACAGAAAATGCGGCTGCAGCTGCTGATGCAGCGTGCGGATCTGTGCTTCTTTCAGTTGTACTTCCAGTTGTGCGGCTCTTAATTCGCGCTCGGAAAACTTCCGAAAATACTCAAACGCGAAATGGATGGCAATGATCATGCTGTAATACATGAAACGATACACATGGTTGACCCGTGTTAATGACGTCATGACATAATCCACATATCCTACGCTCGGCATCGAGTCAAAAATATCTTTATACATCCACGGCACGGTTGAATGGATTGCATAAATATACGTGGCGTACAACGGAATGTGCAGAACGGTAAAACATAACCCGATGAGAGTATGAACAACCATTAATCCGGCAAAGGAGAGTTGCTTCTCCGCAATTCTCTCTGCCGTCACGATAATCAACGGCGCAAGCAACAGCCATACATAAGCCGCAACCATCCGGTCGGCAAAAACATTCACAATTTCTTTTATTGAAGGAGGAGAGGATTCAGCGGAGGAGGAAGAGTCGGCAAAAATTGCTTGAAGGAAAAATGCTGCTCCAAGAATCGTCAGGAATCCTGCATAGAAGAATAATTCAGTCCGGTATCGTATCCAAAAAGCCGTCAAATCATTCCTGAAGCGGTTATCGTGTGCGGTCATCCGGCGAAATCCTCACGTTCGTGGTACTGGAAATATCCTGCTGTTTTTTTTGGAATGTATCACGGCAGATCGTATTGAACCGGAACCGTCAATGCGTTTCGGGATGCTCTGCTGTCCGGCCGGCGATTGTTCCGATTTCACGGATTCGTCAACGGACGATGGAGTTTCCCTTCCCGTCAGCAGCCAATTGATGTCGCAACCGAGATCGATTAATTTAACAATTAATACCGGTCCCGGCAAACTTCGGGCGTTAAGATATCCCGAATAGAGCGTTGATGGATTCATATCCAACGCTTCCGCAAAATCCTTCATCGATCCGTACCGCCGGTAACCGAAGAGACGAAGATTCTGGGCAACAAGTTTTTTATCGAGTTTCATTAGTACCTCCGTTAATGGTGTGAATGTGTGTATACGGAAAAAGTTATATGGAAGTTATACTATTACAATAATAGAGAGATAATTAAATGAGAAACACCATTTTGGGATGAACGGACAAAAAAGAGTGACGAAAAATGGGTATTATGGATAAAAGGGGTGTATTTCATACAATTGTTTCAATTCCTCAATAAAGAGCCAACAAAATAGATGTGACCCTTGACAATTGCATCCGCTGTCTTTATATTCACACAATACACAATTAGTAAATAAATATTGAAAGAACGTTATCGAATCCATTGATACACCCTTCAACATTGTTTACTTCCAAACTATCTTACATCATAAAATAGTTCAAAACACATAAGGAGACCCCACCAATGCTTTTGAACGGACAGCGTCTGTTTTCCTTTGTTGCATTTTGTGCAACGTTCCTTTTGGTCGGCTGCGTAGAAATACCGTCAGACGGACCAACTCCCCCAAATTATCGGTCGTCGATTAAGTTCTTCCATGCCGGCAGCGGCAGAGATACGATCGCGTTTCCGATATCAAAGATTACGTACACGAGAAAAGATTCCACCACGTCGACGGTCAGCATTGGTGGTACCGACAGCGTTCGGACCAAAATTGTGTATACTCAGTCGGTCGGTGTGAACAGATACCGCCGGTACGACGTTGACTTTTCGCAGTCATTTGAAGTGAATGTCGATGGTGCACTTCGTGCAACTCTTGCCAAAGGCGCCGCGAGCGGATATCTCGACATTGCCTCAGGTAACAGATTGTTTACGGTGAAGGGTAATGGGACATTTATTGATTCCATCAGAATTGTAAAAATCGACACGCTTGTAACAACATACCGGGATTCAATCAAGGGAAGCACCGTCACTGCCCGCTTGGTTTCCGATACAACCAGAAGCGGATTGACCGTGACAACGGTTGCTGTCGGCGGAACCGCAAAGATTACTATTGACTCGACCACAACCACGATGGATACGGAACGTCAGTACAGCATGTATCTTGTCGGCCGAGCGGCTGCCCTCGAAAGCAACGAGAACGGACTGGCTCGGTTCGGTCGAATTCAGTTCTTGAGTACTTACGAACGTCTGCTCTTCCAACCGATTGGTATACCCGATACCGCAACAGTGAAATTTATTCATGCATTTCCCGACACGGGAACATACTCGATCAGAACATCACCGTCAGGAGCCGACGTAGTTCCGACATTGGCATTTGGAGCTGCAGCGGGGAGATATTTCAAAGCGGTTAATGATACGACAATGAAATTCTATGTTCGCCGCGGTGCTGTGAATGTGGACAGCGTTTCCGTCGCTATTAAGAAAACGAATACATATTCGGTTGTAATACAGAATAATGCAGGAGTCAGAGCGACGCAGGCCTATACTCATTAACAGGAAAAAAATTTTATGAATTATTATTTTTTTGGAGGAAGTATGAAGTATAAACTATATCTGCTGTTGTTTGGCTCTCTGCTGATGTGTTCTGCAGAGCTGATGGCATCAGGTAAGATCCGCGGACGCATCGTTGACGAAAAGACCAATGAAGCATTGATCGGCGCCAGCGTTGTTGTTGTCGGAACGAACTATGG
>CAZQSI010000080.1:5925-10696 GCA_964596155.1 uncultured Chitinophagaceae bacterium | reverse complement strand
GACAAACATTATTTCATCAGAAGAAACTTCTTCACATCGACAAAACTTCCCGCCTTCAACAGATAAAAATAGACACCGCTGGAGAGCTGCAATCCATTTTCCACGGAGGAAAATCGAACGGAATAAAATCCGGCCTCTTTCCGCTCGTTCACGAGCCGGGCAACTTCCTTTCCAAGAATGTCATAGACTTTCAATGAGACGAACCCTGCTTCGGGTATCTGATACCGTATCTCCGTGCTCGGATTGAACGGATTTGGAAAATTCTGAAATAACTGATACGATTCGGGATGACCGATCTCCGCCCGGACTGTAACCAACAACGGTGATACGATCGTATCGGCACCAACATTATTCGTAAGGTCAAAGTCGGACTGCTGCGCTGCGCCGTATGCTTTATTGATAAAGAGTCCGAACGAATCCGCAACTGCTGTTATCATAACAACCGCTTTCTCTCCCGCCGCCAACGCACCGATCGACGCCGTCACAATTCCTGACGAATATGTTACTGTACCTTTTGTTGTTGTATCTCGGACGTGTGACATTGTCGACGGAAGCGTATCTCTCACCGTAACATGTGTGGCGCTGTCCGGTCCGTTGTTTTGAACGGTGATCAGGAACGCAACAGTATCACCACGTCGTACGGTATCGGCACTTGCCCGTACAGTGACAGCAATGTCGGAATAAAGTCCGGAGCTGATCACCTGCACTGCTCTGGAAAACTCGGACGTATTTCCCTCCGCATCCGTTGCCGTGGCAGTAACATAATATCCGGTGGAGACGGAAGCCGGCAACAGTATGTTAAAGAAGGCGAATCCCGTCGAATCCGTACCAAGCGTATGAGAACCGAGAAACGTTTTTCCCTCGCCGAAACCGGTCGAATCGGCTGCATGTGATGAGAAAAATTCAATGGTGTACGTCTCATCCGGTTTGCTCTCCATTGTGCCGGCGATCCTTGCAGGGAATGGCCCGTCGGCAAAAAAGAGGGTCGGATAATTTTGAAGATCGTTTCCTCCAACATCCGCATCATGTTCATCGTTCGGGGAAATCCCCCACACACCCGAATACAAATCGATTCCGAGCGTACCATTAGAGTAGATTGAGTTTTCAGAAATGCGGTTGCGATTGCTGTCCGCCACGATGACCCCTGAATATCCGTTGTACCAAATCGTATTTCCGCCGCCGGGTGTGCCGATGATGTTCCGGTGTGATCCGTTGTAAATCTGAATGCCATCCTCTTTATTGCCGAACTGTTTCGTTTTTGTATAATCTGTCCCGATGAAATTTCCCGCTACGGTATTTTGAGATGATGATCTGATGAACGCGATACCGGCGTATCCGTTTCCAGAAACGGTGTTTCCTGTCAGGTTCAACGGTGACCCGATAATATTGTTGTGTGAACTATCCACCAGAATGCCACAGAAACCATTCGGCAGCATTGCTGTTTCAGCACCGTTCAATCCAATCGTGTTTCGGTAAAGACTATTGCTGTCGGATACAAAGAGGTAGATCCCTTCATCGGTATTTCCTGAAATAACGTTTCCTGAAAGCGGCTCTATTCCGCCGATGACGGCATGCTTCACCCCGGACAGTAGAATTCCGCGGCCGTTGGGCAGAGGAGCCGTTCCGTCTCCGTTGATGCCGATTGCATTGCCCCGGATGATCGTTCCCCGGGATGTATCGCCGTACACGGCGATACCGTGGCGGTTGAGATGTCCTGAAATATAATTTGCGGAATCGCCGATTCCTCCAACGCGTGTCTTTGATCCATTGACAATCACCATGCCGTCGCCGAAATTCGCCATTGCCGTTGAAATATTGTTTTCTGTACCGATAATGTTGCCGATAACGACATTTCCGTCGGGCACTTTTCCTGATTCCGATTGAATCGAAATCCCGTTGCCGCTGTTCCCTGCGATAATATTAGTATGGATGACATTATTCGAGGAGGCAGCGCTGATGCGGACGCCATCGCCGAAATTCGGTAAGGGATTCTTTCCGTCCACCGTCACTCCGATGCCGTTATTGCGAAAGGTATTCGATGATCCACCGTGAATCCAAACTCCCGGTCCGTTGTTGCCGGAAATGAGATTCCATGTATTGGGATTCTCGCCGCCGATGATATTGTTTGAGCCGAATTGGAGATAGATTCCCCTGTCATAATTTGGAAGCGGTGCCTGCCCGCTGATCGTTGTACCGATATAATTGTTGGTGAAGGTGTTCCGTGTCGGTCCGCCGTTTGCCTGATACATCCAGATGCCGTGATGCTGGTTTCCGGAGATAAGATTCGAACGGACGAAATTACTGTCCACATAACCCTGCATCGAAATGCCGGTGCTATTGGGAATTGCTCCCGTCCCGTTGCTGTTGGTGCCGATGTAATTGTTTTGAATCAGATTTCCACGGACATAATTTGGTCCGGACGGACCGGGAAACGAAAAGATGATGCCGCCGTACATCGAAATGCCGCTTCCGCCGTTGCCGGAAATGATATTGATGTCGCCGGTCGCCGGTCCGCCGATTATATTGTTACTGCTGACGATGTTGATGCCCGGACCGCTGTTTCCCCAATCCTTCAATCCATTCGGATCGGTTCCGATGTTGTTGGATCGGACGATTGTTCCTCCCGCACCGGTCAGCGTTATTCCGGCATTAGTGTTTCCGACGACAACATTGTTGGTAATAATAACGCCGCTCCCCAGAATTTGCATGCCGCCGTAGCGGTTGCCGATGAGAGTATCATATAAAATAGTTACTCCGACGGCATTGGATGCAATGTACGCATTTGATGATTGTCCGAGCACGGTAATGCCGTATCCGTTGCCGCAAATGAAATTTCCGACGATCGAATCGTTATCGCCGAATGTGTTGATGCCGTCGTTCATATTCGAAAGTTTTCCAAATCCATAAACATCCAAACCCACTAAATTATTTTTTATGACGGTGTACTTCGAGAACTCGCCGATATCCACACCGGTGTCATTGTTGCCCGAGAGAACATTATCCAGCACTTTAGTGCGCTCGCCGTTTACATAGACTCCCGAATAGGTGTTCGGAGATGCCGTGATGCCGTCCATTGTCCCCGAAAAATTGTCTTGAATGATGCAATCATTGGCGAAGACAACTCCGATACCGTCCTGAGTATTATTGCCGGCAACATTTCCGTCGGCAGGATTAATACCCCCCACGGTCGTAAAGGAACCGTTAATGTTCAATCCCGTTCCATTGCCGATAAATGAACATCGTTGGATGATCGAATTGACTGCGGTGAATCCCAGTCCGAGCCCGACGCCGTTCCAATGCTGAAACACCATATTCATTACCGTTGATGTTTTTCCAAGTACCAATCCGGAACTGTTGAATGTCAGCGAACCGTCCAACACGACTTTTCCCGCAGCAACCGCCCCGTTGATGGTGATCGGAACGTTGACGGAAGGGAGAGGCGATCCCGGCTTTATGACCGTAATTCCTGAAGAGAAGACGATGCTGTGCGAACCGCCGAGCTTGTTGGCATTTTGTATCGCGGAGCGGAGTGTCGCGGGTGTGTAAATGTTGTCGTCCAGATCGGCATCCTCTGCGTCACCCGCATTTGAAACGGTGAAGATCGTTCCGCTCGCGGCCGGGACCGGGAGATTTTCTGAAGGTTTCGCCGCGGCATGAGCGGATGAAATGATTCTCCGAACATCGTCCGGCAGTTCATTCACTGAACCATACTTACCATGCGCCGAACGAACAATCAACACGGTACCGTCATGGTTCAACAGGGTGAAGCGGTTAGTCTCCTCCTTCGGTTGTGCTGCGAGATGCAGCACGGCGAGAAGAAGGGTTGCCGAAAGAAATCTGCAAGAATTATTCATAAATGCCTCCATCATGAGCATGTAGGGGAACGGTCTATTGCTATAGTTTCCCTCTCATCAAAAAACTTTCAGGTTGCAAACGTAGTTTTTCGTGTCTGTGATCACTCGCACGAATGATGATTCCTTGCTGTATTGCAAATAGACCGAAAAATCCTTTTATTTTGCTCAAAAGAAGGAGGGCCTCCTTTCGTCATGAAGGTGTTGATCACTATTGTTGTCGCATCAATGCTGTACGGACAAGAGATTCCCCGCGCGAATATTCCTGCCGATCTGCTTATTGCCAGAGCACAACACCTTCAGGACCGAGGAAAACACGATAGTGCGATAGTGTTGTTCGACTCCGCATCGCTGCTCTACTCCGAAACAAACAATCTCGGCGGATGGGTGAAAAGTGCGATTGGCACAGCGGCAAGCCTGAAGGCGAAAGGAAATTATGACAAAGCGCTCGATGCACTCAGGTTTGATTCCGCAATTATTTCCTCCCTGGAAAACATTGTTCCACTCATTGCTGCGCAGCGGTTGATCACTCTCGGTTCCGTGTACCGACAGTTGGGAATGTACGACTCTGCCCTGTCGTTGGCCAATACCGCGCTTGACGTTCAATATCGCGCGGCGATGGATACGACATTGCTGGCAGATACATACACGCTCTTTGCCGGCACCTATTTTGATTTCGGAGAGCATGACAGCGCACTGGAATACAATCACCGTATTCTACGGCTGCTCTCTCCATCGAATCTTAAAGTAAGCGGAACGCTGAACAGCATCGCCGGTATCCACGATTCACACGGAGAATACGATACAGCGATAGAGTTCTACATGCGCGCACTCGCAATGCGAAAAGAGGCGTTCGGCGAAAAACATCCGGACATTGCCAATCTCTACAATAACATCGCCGCGGTCTATTTCAGAAGCGG
>CAZQSI010000080.1:0-5825 GCA_964596155.1 uncultured Chitinophagaceae bacterium | reverse complement strand
ATCGGAAGGATCTATTCCGATATGAACCGGCATTCCGACGCCCTCAATGCATATAACGAAGCGCTCGATATCTGGAAAACAAAACTCGGTCCCAAACATCCGAATGTGCTTCAATGCTATTTCAATATCGGCGAGGCGCATGGAAAGCTGGGTGATGTCGATTCGGCGATCAGATGGCTGAATCTGTCGCTGACATTGCGGAGCGAAACGCTCGGGGAAAAAAATGTGAAGACCGCTCAATCTCATGCGGCACTTGGTGCGGTGTATGCTGCAACCCGGCAAACGGATTCGGCGCTTGCATGCTATCAGCGGGCGCTCATTGCTCTTGTTGACGATTTCTCTGATCACAACGTGTTTGTCAACCCGCGGATCGAGAAAAGTCATTCTCCCGTTGACCTGCTTGCAGTTCTTACGGAGAAAGGATGGGTGCTTTCGCAGAAAGCGGACAATGAACATTCCACACAATTGCATCAGGCCTCTCTTTCCACGTATAAATTGTCCGCCCAATTGATAGAACTGATTCGCCGGGAACTGAAGGCGGAAGGTTCAAAACTGCTCTTCAGCAAGTTATCCTTCAGGGTGTACGACGAAGGAATTGCCGCAGCATTGCGGCTTCATGCATTAACGAAACAGCGGGAATATCTCTCCGCCGCGTTTGCATTGGTGGAGCGAAGCAAGGCGGGGATACTTCGGGATGCTCTTTCCGAATCGGACGCAAAAAAATTCTCCGGTATTCCTGATTCATTGCTTGCGCAGGAGTCGGCGCTGAGAAAAAAAATGGCAGTTACAGAAACGGAAATGCAGCAGGAAAGGGAAAAACGAGAGAAAGCAAATGCGAAGAGGATACATCAGTATGAATCCGGCTTGTTTGACCTCCGCCGAACGCATGAACGTCTCATCGCTGAACTTGAAAGGACGTATCCCGAATATTTTTCCCTGAAGTATCATACGGATCCAATCACACTCCGCTCGGTTCAACGCTCGCTGCCCGCCGGGACCGCTTTGCTGGAATATTTCGTCGGAAGCGGAACGACGACACTCTTCGTTGTAACAAAAAATGGAATACAGACGAGAAAACTGAATGTTTCCTCCGATCTTCTCTCGTCCTACGTGCGAAGATTCCGACTCGCCATTCAAAAGGTTGAGGATGGCGAATTGATGACGCTCGGACAGGAACTCTATGCACGTCTCGTGGCTCCGGCAGAGACAATATTGACGGGAATCAACAGACTCTTCATTGTTCCGGACGGCAGTCTTCATTATCTGCCGTTCGAAGCGCTTATCACCGGTACGTCACTGCCGAAACAAATCAATCTGGCGAAGTATATGATCGAGGACTTCGCCATCAGTTATCATCCCTCGGCGCATTTCATATCAAATGCATCCTTTGCTCAATCCAAGGCAGGCAGGGAGAAGTCGTTTGCAGGAATCGCTCCCGTTTTTTCTGAACAGCCTCCCCATTACGATGCTGTGCATGCCTCATCCGTACAACGCCCAACGCTGTCGAGGACCATTAACGGGGAACGCTTTCAGGAATTGAAGGAAACAGAGAACGAAGTGAGAAACATTCATGCACTGTTTGCAGAACAACGACACCCGGCACGAATGTTTCTCCATGGTGATGCAAAGGAATCGTTGTTAAAATCTTCGTCCGCATCACAATACCGCTATGTGCATATTGCATCGCACGGCATCATTAACGAAGAGCATCCGAAACTCTCCGGAATTATTTTTGCCGCACCGAACCAATCTTCTCTCGATGACGGAATTTTATATTCGGGAGAGATATACAATCTTACGTTACGCGCCGATCTTGTGACGCTCAGTGCGTGTGAGACGGGTCTCGGAACCATTGCGCAGGGAGAAGGAATCCTGGGTTTGACACGCGGATTTTTATATGCAGGAGCAAAAAATCTGGTGGTCTCCCTCTGGCAGGTGGGGGACAAATCGACGGCTGTATTAATGACGGAGTTGTACCGAAACATTTTGAACGGCGAATCATACGCTTCGGCATTACGCAGCGCAAAAATTGCCATGATCCGCGGCGGGACGTATCATCATCCCGTCGAGTGGAGTCCGTTCATTCTGATGGGAAAGTAAATCCGAAAAACAACATTCACTGATTCTGCCGCACAATCACCTTGCCGACCCGCACAAGTCTCTGCTTCATCTCCAGTTTTATGTAATATAAACCCGGTGTAAGCGGGTCATCGAGAGTGATTTCCTGCAGTTCAGTATCGGCTTTCCATACGACATTGTTTTGATTGTCAACCACGGTGATGAACTTCCGTTCCCGCGCAGCTGCGCCGCTCCAATGAATAGAAAACGGAACCATCACAGTGTCGCCGATTCCCGGCGAGGAAATAATGACCGGAGAGGAAGAACGAACTGTCCGCTCGATAAAATTTTCCAGAACTGGATTCGGAACAAGCCGCCGGGGCTCAAACTGCGATTCCACGAGCAGATCGTTCTGCGGATGAATGGATTCACGCGATGGTTGGCCGAAAAACATGTAAACTCCCATGCCGACCGCAAGAGTCACCATTGCCGCGGCTGCATAGCGGAACAATGCCGGAGGGGGAAAGGAGTACACTTTTAATGAAGGGTCCACGTTTTCAACATCCTCTACCTCGTGCAATCGTGCGGAACAGGCAGCGCATGCATTCAAATGCTTCTCGAACCATCGCCGCTCCTTTCCGCTCAATTCATCTGCTGTATTGAGATAGAGAGATATGGCGGCATAGGAAAGATGCTCGCCGGTAGTGTCAAGGAAATTGGAATATTCCCTCAGAAAATTGTTATGGTCGTTTGCCATTGTTCTTCACCTACTAAGACGCGGAAACGACCGCGTCGATGCATGATCTCCGTTTAGTGGTATAGTCCGATTCGGCGCCGGAAACTTTCCCGAATGTTTCAATATCGTTCAATTCCGATCAAGCATAGAAAGAAATGTATCTCAGCTGAATTTATCCAGCACAGGATACCGGTAACCGAGACCTTTCAAATACTCCGTTAATTTTATTCTCAGCCGCCGAATTTTTGTGTCGAGCGTGTTCATGTTCAGGTTCATCGCTTCCGCCGCCTCCTTCCTGTCAATATCGTCGATCAGAAAATTCAGGAGCTGCCGTTCGTTCGGCTCAAGTTCCGATTTAAATCGATTGATCTGCACCAGCAACTCCAGCCCCTCCACATCTGCCGGTTGTACCGATCCGGCGGCCGATTCCGCATCGTTCGGCATGCGTCCGCTGTTTTTTTTTTGACGAAGTGACTTGTCCAGCAGCGACCAGCAATGCAGCTTTACGGCTCGCAAAATATAATGTTTTGGATTCCGGATGTTCTTCCAGTCGGATTGTGAAAGGGAGAGGAAGACCTCATGCAGCACATCATCGGCGCTTTCCAGACTCAGCAGTGACAGAACATCGGCGTACCGTTGATGGAATTTCGCAACAACGACAAAGCCGGCTGTTCCTTGTCCTAGGTATTCTTTGTAGAGACTCTCCCTGTCCATGATGGGGGAAAGATAAACAGAAAGCAGGGAGTTGGCAAGATTGGAGCGGTGAGCGGATGGAACTTCGGTTGCAAAAGTATTATATCTCGTTCACAAGTTCTGCTAGGAGTGCACCTATTGATGTCTGTACAAACAACATTCGATGCAGAGATTTGGAACTAGGAAAAAAAATGAAACGTGCCCCACCTTTAGCTCCCAAACTCTGTTTTGAAGAACACAATAATCAAGGAACACGCCATTATTCAATCAAAATCTCATCCACAAACAGCCATGCTTTCCCTCCGTTCCCTTTGTGCAGGGGAGGACATCGTCCGATATTCTTACCGGTTACTCTGACGTATCGAGCCGTGAGGTCGGATTGGTGCGCAATTGTATGAATGACGGCCCCTTCTGTTTCCGGAGAAATGCCGGTTGTCCCTGAAAAGATCTGTTTGAAATTGATTCCGTCGTCGGAAATGTCGTACGAAACGGAGAGGGGAAAAAAGATCCACGCATTAATATCCTGAAGAAAACGGGTGCGGATGGATGCAATCGGCTTCACGTTGCCGAGATCGATCGTAGCGATCACATCAACTTCTTCATATCCCTGCCAGTGGCCGATACGAAAATCCTCGCTGCCGGTTAATCCGTCGATCAGTGCGTCGTTTCCTCCTCCCGTATATTGATCGCTGTATCGCGTGGCGAGCGAGATTGTTCCTGCAAATTCATGCTTAATGAACCGCGCCTCCGCAATTGCGCTTGGCACGGAATTTCTGAGAGCAACGGCACGAATCGTCGCGCTCTTTTTTATCGTTATCGGCTTTTTATAGAGAGGTGCTGAGCGGGATGGGAGTGATCCATCCGTGGTAAAATGAATTTCCGTTCCCGGCTCCGCAGCGGCGATCGAAACAAGCAGAGTGTCTCTGAACGAAAATCCATCCGCGCTGAAATATGGAACGGCAGTGAACAGAATTGGTTCTCTTTGATTTTGCGGGCGCGGGAGGGCAAATCGGTCGTTCGGTCTGTTTCCAAGCGTGACCGCAAGATGAGAACCGTTCAGAATGTCATCATGGGTGAAAAACAAACGTTCCATCCGCTTTCCATTGAGTCTCGCTGATTGAATATATCCATCGGATGCTGAACGCCGCTCTGCAGTGATGACGAACCGGTTTCCGTTTTGCTGCCGGATCGTCACGGTGTCGAAAAGAGGCGTCGTCATCACGTACTCCGGCGAACCGGGCGTGACCTGATAGAATCCCATCGCGCTCATCACATACCAGGCGGACATCTGTCCGCAATCTTCATTTCCCGCAAGTCCGTCCGGTGCGGAAGAATACATCGTGCTGAGAATCTGTTGAACCCGTTCCTGAGTTTTGGATGGCGCCCCTGCGTACGTATAGAGATATGCCATATGATGGCTCGGTTCGTTGCCGTGCGCATATTGTCCTATCAAACCGGTGATGTCTGCTTGCTTTCGTCCCTCAAGCTGACTGCTTGTTGTAAAAAGTTCATCTAGTTTGTTCACAAACTGCGTCCTCCCGCCGTACAATCCGATCATCCCTTCAATATCATGCGGCACAAAAAAACTGTACTGCCATGCATTCGCTTCCGTAAAGTCGAGTGAAACGGCGGACGGAGAGAATGGCGTACTCCATATGCCGTTCTTTTTTCCCTGCATAAATCCTGCTGAAGGATTGAAAACGTTTCTGAAATTTTGTGAGCGTGAATAAAAATGGCGGGCTATTTCTGTTTTCCCCAGCATTTCCGCCGTCCGCGCAATGCACCAGTCGTCATACGCATATTCCAATGTTTTGGAAACAGACTCCGCTTCTTTTTCCCCGGGAATGTATCCGTTGCGGCGATAGTCAATCAATCCGAAATGATCTTTTCCGGCACTTGCCGTCATTGCAGTCAGCGCCTTCTTCCCGTCGAATCCTCCGATCTTTTTTGCCATGGCATCGGCAATCACGGAGACCGAATGATATCCGATCATGCAAAATGTTTCGTTCGAACAAAGTTCCCAGACCGGAAGAAGTCCGCTCTCGTCATACTGTGCAAGAAACGTATTGATACAATCTGTCGTCCTAACTGGATCAATAATCGTCATCAGCGGATGAAGCGCACGAAAGGTATCCCACAGTGAAAAAACGGTATAATGTTTTCTTCCCGCTGCCTTCTTTATCTCTCCGTTCATCCCTCGGTATCGGCCGTCCGCATCGGAAAAAGTATTCGGAGCGATCATCGTATGGTAGAGCGCGGTGTAAAATATTCGCTGCTGCTCATCGGTTCCGCCGCGGACGTCAATAACGCTGAGAGCATCGTTCCATTGTGTGCGGGC
>CAZQSI010000079.1:7806-11076 GCA_964596155.1 uncultured Chitinophagaceae bacterium | reverse complement strand
CCGTTTGAAATCTCGTACGCAGCAACATTCGGGCTCGGACTCTTCTGCGGAATAGTGTATTGGAAAACTCACAGTCTCATCACACCGATGCTTGCCCATGCGTTTTTTTTCGGATTTCCTCTGTTCGTCCACCTACTTTTTGCAGGAATGAACCAATGAGAACATTCGCATCGCGCATCGCGGGAATGCTCTGTTGCTGCGCTCTGCTGGGACCCGGACAATCGCGCGATGATATGCCGATTGTAAAAGTCGGCCGCGATATCATTACGGTGAAGGAATTTTTAGCGCGTTATGAAATGACGCCGGGCATTAACAGGCGAAAACACAACGCGGAAGCGAACAAGGCGGAATTTCTTCTTTCGATGATTGCCGAAAAACTGCTGATGCAGCATGGGGAGCGGGAAGGATGGGCTGAGGATACAGTCGTGGGTCGCGCAATGAAAGAGATCGAGCAATTGCTTGTGAGAGATGAATTGTACCGCGTCGAGATTTCACAGCGGATTTCCATTTCCGACAGCGAGCGTTCCGTTGCCCTTCAGCGGTCATTGAATGACATGAAAGTTTATTTTCTTTTTGCCCGGACAAAAGAAGGTGCAGATTTCCTCTCGTCGCAAATTAAAAGCGGAAAAGCTCTTGAATCTTTTTCGTTCACCGGATCGGATGCGGAAGAATTCGAGGGACCGGATTCAGCAATTGCACGCTGGGGCGACGTTGACGAACGGATGGAACATGTTATATATCATCTTGCGCTGAATGAAACGTCCGAACCGGTGAAACTCGACGACGGCTGGTATATCGTAAAGTTGATGGGAAAAACGGTTTCTGTGCTGATCGGTGAAAAGGAACGAAAGGGTCAATTGGAAAAGGTTGACGCCGTGCTCAGGAAAAGGAAAGAGCAGCAGCGCATGAGCGAGTTTATGAGCATGAAATTGCGGAACACCAAAACGGATGTAAATGCGCGGATGCTGAAAAGCGTTGTTACCCATTTGTGGGATGTTTGCAGGATCAAACATGCCGGCAGGACCGATTCAACGATATTTTTTGTCGACCGAAGTATGATCGCGGAACTCCGTTCGAGGATGAACGACACTCTCCGGAACAGCTTTGTCACCTTCCCGCACACACAATGGTCGATTGAAACGGCGATGGAAAAATTGACGGCGACAAATCTTGCGGTCGTGAATCCGACGCTCCGACGGTTGCGATCGGATGTGGAGCAGCGGTTGAGAGAAATTATCGATCAGGAATATTTGGTGCAGATCGGATATCAGCAGGGATTGAATCAATCCGCGGCAGTCCGGAAAGATGTTCGAATGTGGAAAGGAGCATTCGTTTCACAGTTTGTCATGAATAAAATAGAAGATACCGTTTCGGTATCGCAGGAGGAAGTCGAAGAGTTGAAAAAAGTGTTTCAAAATGATACTGCCGTCGTACGTAATGACAGTATCGCGCAGATGAAGATGAGGCAGTTAAAGACCGCGGACAGAATCGACCGGTTCATCGGCGGACTTGCCGGAAAAACTGAGATCACATTTTTTGAAGAGAATTTTCGGGATGTTTCCGTCACCGGAACCACATCAATGGTGTACCGATATCTCGGATTCGGCGGAAGAATGTTCGCCGTTCCGTTTGTCGTGCCGCAGACAGGCTGGATTAATTATTGGAAGGATAGTCAGCTGCCGCTGCCGTGATTCAATCGGCACGCCGCATTGCGGTAGTCATATCAATATCAACAACATAAATTAATCGACGCTTGGAGCATTCAATACTTTTTCGTAGTGGCGTTCGTATTCGCCCACCATTTTTTCCAGATTAAACACTTCCACAGCCCTCGCGCGGCTTGCTTTTGCAAACATCTGCCGTTTCGATTCGTTCGTCAAAAGTTCAATGGCATATTTGGCCATTCTGTCCACATCGCCAATTTCTGCAATATATCCTGTTTGGTTATGAACGATTAATTCGGGCAGTCCGCCGACACTGGTGGAAATCACCGGTACTTCGCATGCCATTGCTTCGAGCGCCGAAAGACCGAAGCTTTCCTGCTGGCTCGGAATCAGAAAGAGATCGGCTGCGGAGAGAATTTCAGGCAGTTCGACCTGTTTTCCAAGAAATTTCACGGACTGCTGAAGTCCAAGTTCACGAACAAGCAGTTCGCAATTCGATCGTTCGGGACCATCGCCGACTAAAATAAGAATGGAAGGAATTTTTTTCTGAACGATGTCAAAGATACGAATGACATCCTGAACTCTTTTGACCGGCCGAAAATTGGAAACATGAACCAGGATGCGGTGATGATCCAGCGAAAATTTCTGACGCACGCACGAATCATCCATATGGTGATACTCTTCAGGATCAATAAAATTCGAAATAACATCGATCTCTTTGTGAATATTGTAGTTGGTCAGAGTCTTTTCTTTGAGATACCGTGATACGGCCGTTACGCCGTCACTTTTTTCAATGCTGAATTTCATCACGGGAAGAAAACTCGGCTCCAGGCCGACAAGCGTAATGTCCGTGCCGTGCAGCGTCGTCGTGACTCTGAAATTCTTGTTGTTGATCATTTTTTTTGCGAGGTAGGCGCTGGTCGCATGCGGAATTGCATAATGGACATGCAGCAGGTCGAGTCCTTCAAACGTCGCCACTTCAACCATTTTACTTGCAAGCGCGGGAGTATAAAGCGGAAATTCGAAGACGGGATAAGTGGTCATTTCCACTTCATGGTAAAAAATATTGTTGTCGAACCCGCCGTTCAGCCTCATCGGCATCGCATAACTGATAAAATGTATTTGATGCCCCTTTTTTGCCAGCGCTTTGCCCAATTCCGTTGCTAAGACTCCGCTTCCCCCGTAGGTCGGATAACAGGTAATTCCTATTTTCATGGTATTCCTTCGTTCAATAGATAAAAGTACGACTAATCATCAGAAGAACCAAGCTATTATATGGTTGCTTGGACGTGGAAAAAAGATTACTTTTTTCACATGACGTTACACATACGAAAGGAATAATGATGAAAAAAAGTTCCCTAATGCTGATCGTCTCAATAGTCTTGTTCGGTTGCCAATCGCTCTCGGCACAGCAGAAACCGGCAACCCGGGCGCAATCACAGCGCACAGGAGAAGAAAAAAGAATGTACCCGTCCGGACAGTTTTCCGGTGAATTTTTTAATGATCTGTTTTACGTCGTTCAGGAACCGGTTCCGGGCAACACCGCATCTACGGTGTCTGGACGCAATGCATCGATATTTCGCAGGGCAGTGCTCGGATATTCCTA
>CAZQSI010000079.1:0-7706 GCA_964596155.1 uncultured Chitinophagaceae bacterium | reverse complement strand
ACCGGAAGATTAAATCCGCAGGGTTCTGCGTATGCCAAGGTTGCCGTGTACAATGGAAGCGGTGCAGCCCCGGAAACCGATAAACTGAAAAAAATAGCTTTCTCTGCCGGCAATTGGTTTGATCGGTCGTCAGTGATGGAATTATACGTCGATTATGAGAATGTTGGTGCCGGAAAGAGCACGATCACGGGGAAACTTTTTTATGGAATGAGAACGGCGCAATTCATGGCGGGAGGTGAAGCGTTTTACAGAATTAACAGAAAATTTTTCGGAACCGGCGATATCGTCCCGGCAGGATTGTCGTTGTTCGGGTGGTTCACAATGAACCGCCAGACGCGCACCATAGTGAGATTAGATGCTGTGGATGATAATCTGAATGTCTCCTCCACCGGATACAGGGAACTCTATGCGATGGTCGGAATTGATTATGCGCCTGTTGCGGAAGTCCGCCTCATCCCGAATGTTGTGTATGTCAAAAACCTGAAAAAGGGATCGGGGACGGAGATTGCGGACAATATCATGGTCCGCCTGACGACATCCGTAACATTCAGATAATGAATGACAGATATTTTTCCGTGAAAGAGGAAGCATCGGCATCCATCAAAGTCGATGGATCTCGATTCATCGCCGATGTATTTCCGGCAGAGAGCGAGGAGGAAGCGAAATCGCATGTAGCCGCGGTAAAGAAAAAATATTTTGATGCAACACATCATTGCTTTGCGTATGTTGTCGGCGGTCTGCAGAATGTCGTCAGGTATTCGGACGACGGCGAGCCGTCCGGCACCGCAGGAGTGAAGATCGCTGCCGCCGTTGAATCGGCACAACTGTTTGATCTCGTGGTGGTGGTGACCCGGTACTATGGCGGGACCAAACTCGGCGTTGGAGGGTTAGGACGGACTTACTTCGAAGCCGCGAAGCATGTGCTCACAACGGCGCCGTTGATTCAAAAAGCCGTAATAAAAATTATGCAAGTCAAATTTCAATTCCCGGATACCAATCCCGTCATGAATATCATACATTCTCAGTCGCTGCGTCTGGCAGGATCGGCATATACGGAGCACGCGGCGGAACTGACGGTGCACGTCCCTCTCTCCAAAGCGGAGTCAGTGCACTCGTTGCTTATCGACGCTACGCGGGGAACAGCGGAAATTACTCAGGGAATGACGATGACGGCGGTGTGGGAATGATAGATTCACTCGTGCTCCTCGTTGTCGGAATTATCGTCGGTTTTTTCGGTACCGTTGTGGGTGTCGGCGGCGGTTTTATTGTTGTACCGTTTTTGACTCTTGTGTACGGACTTTCTCCGCAGCTTACCGTCGGAACCTCGATGTGCATCGTCGCTTTAAATTCCGTATCCGGCGCCGTGTCGTATTCACGGCAGTTCAGGATTGATTTCAAAACGGGTCTGATCTTTTCCGCAGCAATGGCGCCCGGCGCCGTTCTCGGCGCCTACTTACTGCAAATGGTTTCCAAAATGTCGTTCGACATCGGTTTTGGTATCTTTCTTCTCTCCGTTGCTGCGTATGTTACGATGAAGGAACAAACCAAAGAAGTACAGGAATCCGTCATGCCGGTTGAATTCGTCCGTCCAAAGTTTAATATGCTGATGGGAATAACAATAAGTTTTTTTGTCGGATTTTTGGCAAGTATGGCGGGAGTGGGGGGAGGATTAATTCATGTGCCGGCGATGATCTACCTGTTTCATTTTCATCCGTACTTTGCAATTCCGACGTCGATATTTATTCTTGCCGTTTCATCGACGGTTGCCGTGGTCAGTCACGCTGCGGTCGGCGGAATTGAGTGGTCATTCGTTCCGTTTTTGGGAGTCGGTGCCGTTGTTGGAGCGCAAATCGGAGGAAAATATTCCCGGAAAATAAAAAGCGTCTGGCTGATGCGCGTGCTGGTCGTCGTCATTGTGATCGGTGCAGTCCGTCTGATTTCGCGCTATCTGTGAGGACGGCATTGAATCACATGCTCATTTTCTCTTTCCTGACTTTACGATATCTTTTGTTTCCATTGCGATCATCAGCTCTTCATTGGTCGGAATAACAAACACCGCTGCAGCGGATTTCGCGGTGGAAATCAATTTCTCTTTTTCCTTCGAACTGTTCGCTGATTTATCGAATTCAATTCCGAGATATTCAAGATCGTCGCAGATCGCTTTCCGGACATCCACGGCATTTTCACCGATTCCTCCCGTAAAGACAAGTGCATCTAATCCTCCCAACGCCGCAATATATGATCCGATGTATTTTTTTACCCGATAGCAAAAAATGTCGAATGCCAGCTTCGCCTTTTTGTTTCCATCATTCATTTCAGTAATCACTTCGCGCATGTCGCTGCTCACGCCCGAAATGCCCTGCAGCCCGCTATGTTTATTCAGGAGCGTATTCGCTTCGGAATAGTTCAAACCTTCCTTGGCCATGACATAGAGGATGATGGAGGTGTCGATGTCGCCGGACCGGGTTCCCATCAGTAATCCTTCAAGAGGAGTGAAGCCCATCGATGTATCGATGGAGATTCCTTTGTTGATGGCGGTGATGCTGCAGCCGTTGCCGAGATGACATGTGATAAGTTTAAGTTTTTTGAGATCCTTCTTCATCAATTCGCTCGCACGCTGGGCAACGAATGCATGACTGGTGCCGTGAAATCCGTACCGCCTGATTTTGTACTGTGAATAGAGCGAATAGGGAATTCCGTAAATGTACGCGTGCTGCGGCATCTCGTGATGAAACGCTGTGTCGAAGACCGCAACCTGCGGAATATTGGAGAGGTGGGTTTGACACGCATTGATGCCGCGAAGATTGTGCGGATTATGCAGCGGCGCAATTTCAAAATTGTCGCGAATCCCTTTCACGACGTCGTCGTCGATCATCACCGATCCGGTGAACGTTTCACCGCCGTGCACAACTCTGTGTCCTACGGCATGAATCTCATCTTTCGTCGTGATCACGCCGTGATTTTTACTCAGGAGGACTGCCAGGATATATTCTATCGCAGTCGTGTGATCAAGAATATCACCGGTGATTTTAATTTCGTCGCCGTCGGAGCGCACGTTCGATAGGACGGCGCCGCTCATGCCGATTCGTTCCACGCTGCCGCGTGCCAGTGAAACTTTTTTTTCCACTTCGATCAATTGGTATTTGACCGATGAACTGCCGCAATTCAACACAAGAACATTCATATTTTCTTTCCGTGATCATCGTACGTGAAAAATCCTTCGCCGACCTTTTTCCCGATTTTACCTTTGCGGACCATTTGCCGCAATAAGGGGCACGGTCTGTATTTTGCTTCGCCGAGTTCATGGAACAATGAGTCCATCCATGCCAGCACTTCATCCAAACCCATCATATCGGCAAGTTCAAGGGGACCGTATCTGAATTCATATCCCAGCCGCATCGCCGTGTCGATACTTTCGGCCGAAGCAACGCCCTCCATCAAAATATACATCGCTTCATTCAGCAGAGGAATAATAATGCGGGTGGTGACAAATCCGGGATATTCGAACACCTCGATCGGAGTTTTTCCCAGCCGTTGGGCGAGCTTCTGAATAACCAAAAAGGTTTCGTCGGAAGTTTTCATTCCACGAACCAATTCCACCAGGGGAACCTTTGGTACTGGATTCAGGAAATGCATTCCGATCACTTTGTCCGCCCGCTTTGTTGAAGCAGCCAGTTTTGAAAGATTCAGTGTGGACGTATTGGAAATAAAAATCGTTTTAGGCGTGCAGAGCTGATCGAGTTCGTGGAACAATTTTTTCTTCAATTCGAAATTTTCGTCGACAGCTTCGATGACAATCGACGCGTCGGAAATGGTTTTGATGTCAGTCGTGCCTTTTATGCGGGAAAGAATCGCCCGTTTTTCGCTCTTCGTCATCGTCCACCGGTTGATGTCGTGATCGAGCGATTCTTCCATTGACTTTATCTGTCTGGCAAGCTGCTTTTCCGATTTTTCGACGGCGATTACTTCAATGCCGGCGTGGGAGATGGATTGCGCAATTCCCTGTCCCATAACACCCAAACCGATCACGGCAATCGAATGAAAACCGTCCGAATCTCTTTTCGAAAATTGAAAATCACCGAGAATTTCTGAAAACTGTGCATTTGCCATAATAAAAACCGTCGATTTCTGCCGAATGTGACTCGTACTATACATGAAAGGCGAACAACTATTAAATATCGCAATTTCTGCGCCAAGTTTCTAAATATATTTTTGCCGGAACTCTTTGAATTTCATAGAGATTTTGGTATATTGTGTCATAAAGAAGAAACGGAGGAACAGTATTGTTCGCAATATTGTTAATATCGACGAATTCTTCTATTTTTTTGGAATGAAATAGGACTATGCAAGTCGTATTTGAATATGCTGAAGTTATCGAAAAAAGTTGAATACGGTCTCATCGCCATCCGCCACATCGCATCCGGAAATAATCAGATTGCGACGGTGAAGGAGATAGCGGAGCGGTATACCATTCCGTCCGATGTCCTGGCGAAAGTGATGCAGAAGCTGACCCGGGGAAAATTGATTACTTCGCATCAGGGTGCACTTGGGGGGTATACGCTTGCCAGAAGAGCGGATGAGATTTCTGTGATGGATGTTATTTCTGTTATAGAAGGAACACAAGTCGGAATTGCACAGTGCTTTTCGGAAGAACCGGCAAACTGTTCCATTTTCCATAACTGCACAATTAAAAACCCGTTGGGAAAAATCCAGTTGAATCTTGAACATGTGTTTAATTCCATGAAAGTGTCGGAGATCGTATAATGGTGAAGACCCCGGTCTATATGGATTACCATGCAACAACGCCTGTCGATAAGCGTGTTGTCGAAGCGATGCTGCCGTTTTTCTCCGAGCACTTCGGCAACGCAGCCAGCCTGCAGCACCGGTTCGGCTGGGTGGCAAAAGAAGCAGTGGAAAGCGCCCGGAAAAAAGTGGCGGCGGCGGTACATGCACTGCCGGGAGAAATAGTGTTTACAAGCGGTGCAACGGAATCCAACAATCTTGCATTGAAAGGAATTGCCGAAGCATATCGTTCAAAAGGGAATCACATCATTACAACGGAGATAGAACATTCGTGCGTGCTGGAATCGTGCAAAAATCTTGAGCGACACGGTTTTGCGGTAACATATTTACCGGTCGATAAAACCGGAAGAATTTCAATTGATGATCTCTCGGCTGCCATTACTCCTCATACCATTCTGGTGTCGGTGATGACGGCTAACAACGAGATCGGTACGATTCAACCGATGGAAGAAATCGGCGAGGTGTGCGGGCGGAATGATATTTTGTTTCATACCGATGCAGCCCAGGCAGCCGGCAGAATTCTTGTTGATGTTCGGAAGATGAAGATTCATCTGCTGTCGCTTGCGTCGCATAAAATGTACGGCCCGAAAGGTGTCGGGGCTTTGTTTATCCGCTCCGGTTCTCCGCGGATCGCGGTTGAAACGCAAATGGACGGGGCGGGACATGAACGCGGTATCCGCTCCGGAACTTTAAATGTTGCCGGGATTGTCGGCTTTGGAAAAGCAGCACAGATTGCCGTTGATGAAATGGATCGTGAAATTGAGCGGACTTCCCGATTACGGGACCGGCTGCAGGAGCAGCTTGAATTGATAGAACATGTTTCGGTCAACGGTCATCGTTCGGAGAGGCTGCCGAACAATCTCAATATGAGTTTTCACGGTGTGAATGCAGATCAACTTATGACGGAGATGAGCGATGTTGCGATTTCTGCAGGATCGGCATGTATATCCGAAGATACCGGAACGGAACAGTACTCTCATGTACTGAAAGCAATCGGCCTTGATGCTGCGGCAGCAAAGTCTTCCGTCAGATTCGGATTAGGAAGATTTACAACGGAGGAAGAAGTTGATTTTGCATCTGAACGGATCCGCTCAACGGTTGCACATTTACGGGAATTATCTTCAGTAGGAGTCTCATGAACATTAAATTCAAGAAGTCTCAATATATTATCGGGAATCAGGTCGAGTTTTTAAATTTCATGAAAACCCGGGCGCAATTGATTCATTTGTCAAACGTTTTCTTCCGGGATCTCCATTTTGCCGTCATGGAATTTTTACGGAAGAAAAATGTTGCGGTGGGTCAATCCGAAGCGGAAGTTGTCGCGCGCGAGGTTGCGGTCCACTTTGAAAAGAAAAACATCTTCAGAAAAATGAACATGCAAACCTGGACGCTCAACTATCCGGACTATGCCGTAAAAAAAGCTGTGTAATAATTTAAGGAGTACGTTATGTCTGAAACAATGGTGCAAACAAATCCATCAACGCTTGAGGATGATCTTGTTCTTACCGAACGGGCGGCGCAGGAAGTTTTCTCTATCAAGGAGAAAAACAACATACCCGCAACACATTCGCTGCGTCTCGGCGTAAAAGGGGGCGGCTGTTCCGGCTTGTCATACGTGCTTGCGTTTGATGATGTCGTTAAGGAAAAGGATATGATTCTTGAGAAACACGGCGTGAGAATCGTCGTCGATCAAAAGAGCATGTTTTATCTCTCCGGAACGACGTTGGATTTTTCGGATGGATTGAACGGAAGAGGGTTTGTGTTTAATAATCCTCAGGCATCAAAAACATGCGGCTGCGGAAGTTCCTTCGGAGTGTAGCGGTTGCCCGGTTGTCTGGTGTATTGAACGAATACAATAACAGAGAGTGAAAGAGAAATAATGGCAGAAACAATTGAAGAATTAGTATCGCAGGAATATAAGTACGGGTTTACGACTGATATCGAATCCGAAACAATTCCTCCGGGATTGAATGAGGAAGTCGTACGCACCATATCCAGAAAAAAGAATGAACCCGAGTGGCTCACCGAATGGCGGTTGAAAGCATTCAGAGTCTGGCAGACCATGGAAGAGCCGCGATGGCCCAACCTGGAGTATGCGAAGATTGACTATCAGTCCATCAGTTTTTACTCGGCGCCGAAGCAGACAAAGAAACTGAACAGTCTGGATGAGGTGGATCCGATTCTTCTCGAGACATACGAAAAACTCGGAATCTCGCTGACGGAACAAAAACGGTTGACCGGAGTAGCGGTGGATGCAGTATTTGATTCCGTTTCCGTCGCAACGACATTCAAGGAGACGCTGAAGGAAAAGGGAATAATTTTTTGTTCCTTCTCGGAAGCAGTGCTGGAGTATCCGGATTTGGTGAAAAAGTATCTCGGGTCCGTCGTGCCGTATTCGGATAATTATTTTGCAGCACTGAATTCTGCCGTCTTCAGCGACGGATCATTCTGTTACATTCCGAAAGGTGTCCGCTGTCCGATGGAGTTATCGACATATTTTCGGATCAACGCCTCCAATACCGGACAATTTGAACGGACGCTGATCGTGGCTGAAGAAGGTGCCTATGTCAGTTATCTGGAGGGCTGCACGGCGCCGATGAGGGACGAAAATCAGCTGCATGCGGCCGTCGTCGAACTTGTTGCGCTCGACAATGCCGAAGTGAAATATTCAACGGTGCAGAATTGGTATGCGGGAGACAAAAACGGCAAGGGTGGGATTTATAATTTTGTAACGAAAAGAGGAAAATGTGCCGGCGTCAATTCAAAAATTTCATGGACGCAGGTCGAGACCGGTTCAGCGATTACCTGGAAGTATCCGTCCGTAATTCTGCTCGGCGATAATTCGATCGGCGAATTTTATTCCGTTGCCGTGGTGAATAACCGTCAGGATGCCGATACCGGTA
>CAZQSI010000078.1:0-11167 GCA_964596155.1 uncultured Chitinophagaceae bacterium | reverse complement strand
AAAACAGCCGCCGTTTGAAAGTTTTTCATGACGATTTCTTTCAGGGTGAGGGATTGAAAGTCAGTTTGTATCATAGATGCTCCGTAAGTAGTATTAGAATGGTTTCAGAGATAATATACTGCAACGGAGCCTGCGGGAGTGTATGATCTACATCATACTGTTGAATTATTCCTCAATGGTTGAACCGGGGGGATTTTTTTCTGCATTCCAAATGATTTTTCCATCACTATCAATTTGTAACAGCTGTTTTTGTTCAAGCATTTTTACCGATCGGATGACCGTTTCGACGCGCAATCCGGTCATATCGGCAAGTTGTTGCCGCGTAAATGATATCTTTTTTGGTCGATTTGCTCGCGGAGATTCGCGGGCGACAAGATATTTAATGAGGGTGAGAAGCCGGTGTTCCGCTTCTTCAATGGCCAACTCTGAAAGCATTGTGGATTTATAGAACAGTCGGTGGCATAAGGTTTCAGTCAAGGCAAGGTGGATGGAAAAATTATTTTCCAGCAATGAAAAAAAATCTGTCCGGGCGATTTTCCACACCTCACTTTTTTCCGTGGCGATTGCTGATGCGGGATACTTTCCTTTGGAAAAAAATGGAGGTTCACCGAAACTTTGACCGTCGGAAAAATATCCCTGAACAAACTCCTTCCCGTCATCGCTGAAATTAGACATTTTGATTTTTCCGCTCTTTACGATAAAGAAGGACACAGCCGCCGTTCCCTGCTGGAACAACATTTCTCCTTTGTTTAAGGAAATGATTGCCGCGTGATGCCGATTTAGAATTTCATGATCTATCATTCTTCCAAAATACTGGAATAAACAATATCTTCAAACCCCGGCACTTTGCCGCGGCACAAGTCGTACGATTGTGCCGGAATACATATAACGACCATAGAGTTTTTCGTTGACTCGCATACCCTTTTTTTGTATTTTTGTAGTCCAAATTTGAATTACAGTTTTCGTTGTTTGTTTACAGGAAGGATGAAAGACAATGTACGCAGTAGTAGAAATTGCAGGACAACAATACAGGGTGAATCCGTCGGAAAAGCTCTATGTTTCGAAACTGGACAGCGCCGTTGACAGTGTTGTAACGTTTGACAAAGTGCTGCTTCGGGCAGACGAGAAAAAGGTCACCGTTGGTAATCCGGTCATCAAAGGTGCTTCGGTTGAAGCAAAAGTACTCGCACACAGCAAGGACGACAAAGTGATCGTATTTAAGAAGAAACGGCGCAAAGGGTACCGCGTGAAGCGCGGCCACCGCCAGCAGTATACTCAAATCGAAATTACGTCAATCAATTAAGTTAAGCTTTTAAAGGAGTTTGAAACATGGCACATAAAAAAGGGGCCGGAAGTACTAAAAACGGACGAGATAGTAATGCACAGCGGCTTGGTGTAAAGCGCTTCGGCGGCGAGCTGGTGAGTGCGGGCGAGATTCTGGTCCGTCAGCGGGGAACAAAGTTCCATCCCGGCGATAATGTCGGACGCGGCGGGGACGATACCTTGTTTGCACTGAAAACAGGACGCGTGAAATTTCATATGATCAGTAAAACACGTCAGGCAGTCTCGATTATCGCTCAATAGAGATTTGCTTCACTCGATTATGTTTCATCCGGCGTCCGATGTTTTGGACGCTTTTTTTTTGCATCGCACCTAGCATAAGGAATACCACAATGAAAATTACAGTGATTGGAGCAGGCAATGTCGGCGCAACTGCCGCACAGCGAATTGCCGAAAAAGAACTAGCCAACGAAGTCGTGTTGGTCGATATCGTTGAAGGAGTCCCCCAGGGAAAAGGACTCGATATGTACGAATCCGGACCAGTGGAGGGATTTGACACTGCCGTCATCGGAACAAACACATATGATGCAACTGCAGGATCTGAAATTGTCGTGATCACTGCCGGTATTCCGCGTAAACCGGGAATGAGCCGCGATGATTTGCTGAATACAAACGCCGGGATTATTAAATCGGTGACGGAACAGGTGTGTGCGGGATCGCCGAACGCCATTCTGATCGTCGTTTCCAATCCCTTGGATGTGATGGTCTATGTTGCACAGAAAGCATCCGGATTTCCGCGCGAGCGGGTCATCGGCATGGCCGGCGTGCTAGACACCGCACGCTATCGCACTTTCATCGCAATGGAGCTTGGGGTTTCTGTCGAAGATATTTCCGCGTTAATTCTGGGCGGACATGGCGACTCAATGGTTCCGCTTCCGCGTTACACATCCGTCGCCGGAATTCCGCTTCCTGAATTACTGTCGAAGGAAAAAATTGACGCCATCGTAAAGCGCGCTCAAAACGGCGGAATCGAGATCGTGAATCATCTGAAAACAGGAAGCGCCTATTATGCGCCGTCATCGGCTGCCGTACAAATGGTTGAATCAATCGTCAAGGATAAAAAACGTGTTCTTCCATGCGCTGTTATGCTGAACGGAGAATATGGAATAAAGGATACTGTTGTTGGGGTGCCGGTAAAACTGGGCCGCAAAGGCATGGAACAGATTATCGAGATCAAATTGACCGCGGATGAATCCGCCGCTTTGAAAAAATCTGCCGATGATGTAAAAGTGAATATGGACAAGGTTTCATTTTCGTAACCATATTGCTGTCATCACTTTCTGTACCGCCGTCGCCCCGCTGAGTTATGCGGGGCGATGGAGTTTTTTCACCGGATTCCGATTTCCCTGAGAATGTCCGCTGCTTCCGCTATTTTTTCGACATTCCATAATACGTATCGGATATCTACTCCTATTGATCTGCTGTAACTTTCATCCCACGCAAAGTCATTAATTGTTGCTTCAAACGCACGGTCGAAGTTGATTCCTATCAACTCCCCTTTTGCATTTAATATCGGACTGCCGGAATTTCCACCCGTTGTGTCCATGTCATACAGAATGTTTACCGGAAGATCGTTCAACGCTTTGCTGCGATATCGTCCATAATCTTTCTTGGCGGCAAGCAATCGTATTTTTTGCGGTGTGTCGTAGTCGGGATCAGAGGACGTTTTCTCTATCACTCCGCGCAGTGTTGATATCGGAGAATAGTATGTGGCGTCGGACGGACTATAGCCCCGGATTCTTCCGAATGTCAACCGCAGTGTCGAGTTTGCATCCGGGATAAACTCCGACTTTTTCCATTCTTCTTTGATGTCAATCAGTTTTCCGAGAAGTCTGTTCAACTCCCCCGTCCTTCTCCGTTCGGCAAGTTTGTGCCGCTTTAATTCCGGATCGAGCATACGGACAAGCTTAAAGACCGGATCACCCGTCAACATCAGTTCATTGACGGACATTGATAACGCCTTATCGATGAATACTGTATCGGAAAGTTTGGAGGCTGCGATTGCCGAATGGACAAGTCCTTCAATATTGGTCATTGAATCAACGGCTGCAATCGATAGATGCTTTGGCAATCCGGCCGCATCAGTGAGTATTGCAGAAAGCAGCAGCTTATCAATCTCCTCACTATAGCTTTTCAATGATGCATGAAGCTTCTGGCGCAGTGCGGGCAGGTTTTTTTCCATGTACGCCGACTGGCGTTCGCTTTCAGGCTTTTCTCTCTCACCCGCGAGTTCCAGAAGCGTCTGACCGATGGTGAACATTGTAGAACTGCCGGCGATACTGCCAACAAGATTTATTCTCTGTGCATCGTCTCTCATCTCCTTATATATTGCAGCAAATTCATTCAACATTGTTCCGTAGCGGTTTTTACGGTTCGGATCGGCGTCAATGTACTTCATCAATTCCTGTTCTTCCTTTATTTTGTTTTCAATTATCGGAAGATTATTCAATCCTTTCAGCTTCCCCCGATAGTTTTTTTCAACATTGGCCAGCGATTTTATCCGTGCCGTCAATGCGAGCGCGGTCTTCGGATCATCTGCTCCGGCTTCCTCCATCTTTGCAATCATCCACGCATTTCGTTGTTGAATAAACGGTAGACGGATATCCTTTTCATATTGCAGATAATTCGATGGCTGATGGCGATACGTTTTTCCGGGATAACCGAGAATAAATACCCGGTCGTTTTCATTGGCACCGTTTGGATTGATGGTAAAATGATGTTTCGGGCGAAACGGTTTGTTTGCTGTTGAGTACTCCGCAGGATTTCCGTCCGGGCCGACATATGCGCGGACAAAAGAAAAATCTCCCGTGTGTCTCGGCCACATCCAGTTGTCCTGTTCTCCGCCGAATTCTCCCACCGAACGGGGAGGTACATACACTAGCCGTATATCTTTTATCGTTTTGTGTAGAAACATTACATAGGTCTTCCCCGCGAACATTTCGGCAACAGCGGCCGTGATTCCGGGATTTTTTGTTTCCACCTCGCGTTCCAGTTGTTTACTGTTTCTTTCAATGATCTTAAGCCGCTCAATCGGATCGGTAGTATCTGAAATTCCTTTGAGCACACTTTTGGAAACATCATAGTACGAATGAATAATTCGTGCGGTTAATCCTACTGCCGGTATTTCTTGCTCTCTGTTCTGAGCGACAAATCCGTTGGTGATATAATCATGCTGAACCGAACTGACTTGCTGAATGGCTCCGAAGACACAATGATGATTTGTGATAATCAGACCCTCCGCAGAGATGAATGATGCGCTGCAGCCGCCGACTTTTACGCTGGCATCCACCAGACTTTTACCGTTCGGGTTGTAAATGTCGGATGCGGATACTGCGAATCCAAGAGATTTCAAGTCCAATCGATGAAGTTCGGACAAAGGATACATTCCTTCTTCGGCATGGAGAATCGCCGATAAACAAATGAAAAGCAGTGATATAAATTTCATAACATCCTTTTTTACTGTTGATAATGATTAAAAGATAGATAATGTTTTAAGAAGAAGAAACCGGCTGATACTGTTTTTTGAACGGTAAAATTTTCCTATCATTGACTCTATGAAATCACATCGGCATTATTTTCTTTTTCTCGCAATGGTCATCCTCTCGCGGCTTCCTTTTTTTACGGGAGGATATGGTGTTGATGGAGATGCCTGGAGAACAGCAAAATCGGCATTGTTGTTATGGAGCGACGGAATATACGCTGTTTCGCGATTTCCCGGCTTTCCGGTCTTCGAAATAATTATGGCTCCGATTATCGGACTTGGTGGCTCGTTAGCTTCAAACCTCGCAACGTTTATTATTTTTCTTATTGCGCTCCATCTGTATTATACCATCGTAAAAAACTGGAATCTTCCCCATAAGAGTATTCTTCTTGTTCTCTTTGCGTTTTTGCCGATCATTTGGAAGAATTCTGCAATTACGATGGATTACATATGGGGTTTATGCGGAATTCTGGCTTCCGTATTTTTTCTGCAGCAGAAGAGAATCATCCCCGCCGGAATTTGTTTGGCTCTTGCCGCCGGGACCCGCATCACCCACATCGCGTATATACTGCCGTTTCTGTTGTTTTTTGAAAGGGATGAACGTAATCGCTGGTTGACATTTGCAGCCATAACCGTAATGGTAACGCTCGTGTTATATATACCCGTCGTGCTTTCAGAACGCTACTATTTCGTGGTGATGGATTATCTCGCCGATGTTCGTTCATTTACCGTCGTTCAGCGCATCGGATTTTTTCTCTATAGGATTGTCTTTTCCATCGGATTATTGGGTGCGGTTGGGATAGGTATCTTTGCATTCATCAATCTGCCGCGGATGTTGAAGGAATCGCTTCAACCGTCATTGAAAATTTCAGCCGCAGCTGTTCTCACGGGAATTGCGGTGTTTGCCGGCTTATCGGACGAACGGGAATACTTAATGCCCATTTTTCCTTTTGCGCTGATTCTTCTCGCTCATTTCCTGAAGCGCACACAATTCATTATCATTGCAGTTCTGTTGATTTCATATGGATTTATTTCCGTCGACGTCATCAAACACAGCATCGACAAGCCGACGGTTGGACTCGGAATTGAGCGCGGATATCTTGTGAAGGAATTTTTGGAGAGACGGGAGCAAGAGCAATTGAGGCTGAAGCTGGCCGGTACAACCTTCCCCGATTCATCGTTTGTGATGATTGGAGCGGGGCCCATGTTTTGGCTCAACA
Organism: uncultured Chitinophagaceae bacterium; assembly: GCA_964596155.1. Taxonomy (GTDB): domain Bacteria; phylum Bacteroidota; class Ignavibacteria; order UBA10030; family UBA8401; genus UBA8401. The sequence goes on along the minus strand of CAZQSI010000078.1, from coordinate 5,125 downwards.
ATCCTTTGGTTGAGCCGGAGAGAGACATCGAAAAACAATTACGGCACGATTGTGCAAAATCAAAGCAGGGAGTTGAAGTTTATTTTGTCTATTCTCTCTATAAGCCGCAGCTTGATTCCATTCGTCAGCACGGATTCAAAGTTTACTATCGGGAAGATTTGAAATCGTATTTCGAAACGTTCATTGGATATCAAATGAACAATGAAGACGTCATTCCTTTTAAAATTCAGTAAATGTTATTCTTTATGATGGACCATTTCCCTCACCAGATTCGTAGTCGAGCGAAAATCAATCTTACCGCTCCCCATCTGAGGAAGTTCCGGAATTACCACGAACTGCTTCGGTAATCCGATGTTCGGCAATTGTTCACTCATCTTTTTCAGAATTTCTTTTTCGTCGATTTGCTGGGTGACTGCCGCAACTATTTTGGCTCCTTTTTTCTGATCGGGTATTTCCACCACGCAGCATTTTGTGTCAGGAGGAAGAAGTTTCTCCAATACATCTTCCACTTTAATCAATGAGATCATTTCGCCGCCGATTTTCACAAATCGTTTTAAGCGGCCGACATGCCACAGATATCCGTCTTCATCCTGCCATCCCATGTCGCCGGTATCGTACCAACCGTGCCGGAAGGCCAGTGAAGTGTTTTCAAAGTCATCAAAATACCCTTTCATCACATTGTCTCCCTTCACCAGAATTTTTCCTGTTTCACGGATGCCGCAGACAGCTCCTGTTTCGTGATTTTCTATTCGCAGAGAAACTCCCGGAAGCATCCGGCCGACGCTTCCCGGGCGATTATGGGTAGGTGTGTTTAAGGCTAATCCCGGAGCAGTTTCCGTACATCCGTACGCTTCTAAAATGACTTTGTTGTGTTTTTCGCTGAATGCTTTCCGCAGTGCGTCAGGACATTTGTCCGCACCCGCCAGAATTATTCTGCATGAATCATAATCTCCGGGATTAGATTTTCCAAGATACCCCCAAAAGAAACTCGGCGTACCGGCAAATATCGTTACTTTTTCTTCACGAACAGCGTCATTGACCCCCTTGAAATCAAGCGGATTTGCATATGTAACTACAGTCATCCCGCACCAGATAGGAAGCCATAAATGTGCCGTCTGACCGAATGAGTGAAACATCGGAAGGTTTCCCAGCATAACGTCTTTATCACTGAATTCGAGAACCTGTTCAAGACTCTTAAGATTGGCGGAGATATTTTTGTGGGAAAGTTGAACTGCTTTTGGTTCCTTCTCGCTACCGCTGGTAAACAAAATAACCAGGTTGTCATCCATGGATCCCTGAGCAACCGTTTTTATCAGCATTGAAGTCGGAAGTTTAGAACGAATAGCAGCATGAAGCTTGTCGACAATATTAATGCTCTCCATAATGTCTTCCAAAAAAATCATTCCCGGGACAACGGGACATTGGATTTTTTCCAGCAGTGCCTTTGACGTGATAATCGTCTTAAAGTCGAGTTTTTGCTGAGCAAATTCGCAATTTTGAGCCGCCATTGTTGAATAATTGATCATCACTGGCACTCTGCCGCTCATCAGTGAAGCGAGCGACGCCAGAATACAACCGGCCGATGTAGGAACCATGATACCGATAAATCCTGACTCGTACGCTTGCAGTTTTTCAGACAAAATCAGCGTCGCTATCAATGCACGGGAATACGGTATCCTCCGGTTGGTAGTCCGATCGATGATGTACATCTTATTGTTCATTGATTTAGCTGTTTCGATGAACTTGTGATGTAATAACATAACGCTCACTCCTGATGATGGAAAGTTTGTTCAAAAAGGTAGTGCATACCGTCTCAAAAAGCAATCTGCTATTTTTCTAAAAAAGTTGTTCCTCCCTCTTGACAAAGAAACTGTTTTTATTATATTAAATACAGTTGTTACCTTAATATATAAGGTATTAATTATAAATTACCTTATTAATTAACTATTTCTCGATAATTACTGATTTTGCATTGTTCTCCGCGGCGCCACCTCTGCTGCTTGAACACCCGTCAGACGGTTTCCAACAAGAAACTTTGGCGCGGATTGGAAATTGACATCATTTTGTTCAACGCAGTCTCACTTCATTTACATTCACAACAGGAGGTACATATGAAAAACCCGTCGCGGTTGTTTGCTCTTACGTTTTCTTTAATCTCATGCGCTATGATAGGTGAAGCCCAGCTAAAATTCGGCGCCGATGTTTATAGTCGTTATATCTGGAGAGGTGTTGACTATGGAAATTCTCCCAGCATTCAGCCCGGTTTATCGTATTCTTCCGGTTCCTTTACCGTAGGGACATGGGGTGCGTATAGTTTTGCCGGTGCGGCGACAGTTTTTTCGGAACATGATCTCTATGCATCATATTCCGTTCCGATTCCATCCGGAACAGTGTCAATCTATTATACGGATTATTATTATCCGAGCGCCGGAATAAAATTTTTAAAGTACGACGGAAAAGGAGCGGGAGCACATACACTTGAAGCTGGCATTGGATACAGCGGTCCGGAATCTTTCCCGATTTCTTTATCCGTGTATAATAATTTCCATAACGATCTCGATAAATCAACGTATGTCCAGGCTTCATATCCCTTCTCGTCTGATGAGCATTCTATCTCGTTAGTGCTTGGTGGAACCACCGGTAAAAGTGCGTGGTATGGTTCTTCAAAAGCAAATATCATCAATCTAGGAATTTCGCTTACAAAATCATTGAAGATATCAGAGCTGTTTTCCTTGCCGGTGACAGCATCGTATTTCTTAAATCCAGAAATCGAACAGAGTTACCTTATCGTCGGTATCACTTTGTAACCTTCAACACTAGAGTCGTCTCACTATTTATTCTTTTGAAAGGATTCGTTTATGGATTCAACGTCAGTTACTATCGCGCTTGAAGCGGCAGGACCTGCTTCAGCCGATGTACTCTTTACCGTCAATAATTTATGGATGATGCTTGCAACGGCACTGGTGTTCATCATGCATTTAGGATTTGCCACCGTGGAAAGCGGATTAACCCAATCAAAAAATACTGTCAATATTCTCTTTAAAAATACGCTGATTCCCTGTATCGGTTTGCTGACATACGCACTTGTCGGTTTTAATATTATGTATCCCGGCGAACTTTTTGCCGGATCGGTGTTTGGTTTTTCCGGCTTCGGAATCACGACCGATGAAGCGGGATTAACAAGCGCCTATAATCCCGGCTATACATATTGGACAGATTTCCTGTTCCAGGCAATGTTTGCGGCAACTGCCGCGACAATCGTTTCCGGCGCGGTAGCAGAAAGAATAAAACTTCATTCCTTTTTAATCTTCTCTGTACTATTTGTCTCCGTCAGTTATCCGATCACCGGTTTTTGGAAGTGGGGAAATGGATTTCTCAACGCACTCGAAACTCCGTTTTATGACTTTGCAGGCTCGACATTAGTGCATAGTGTCGGCGGGTGGGGTGCGCTCGCCGGCGTACTTCTCTTGGGTCCGAGAATTGGAAAATACGCCGGGGGAAAAATCAATCCTATCCCCGGACACAGTATGCCGCTTGCCACTATCGGAGTCTTTCTTCTGTGGCTTGGATGGTTTGGTTTTAACGGTGGTTCTGTACTCTCCGCTAATGCAGGTTCTGTTTCTCTCGTACTCATGACAACGTCGTTGGCTGCGGCAGCGGGTGGCTTATTCGCCGGGCTGACATCATGGGTTGTCTTCAAGAAACCAGATCTTTCAATGGCGCTCAATGGTATTTTGGCTGGACTTGTCGGAATTACGGCGGGAGCAGATCAAATGGGACCTTCAACGTCAATTCTCATCGGCGCTGTGTCGGGAGTGATTGTGGTCTTTTCTGTTCTTTTTTTTGATCGTATGAAGATTGATGATCCAGTGGGAGCTTTGTCAGTTCACCTTGTTTGTGGAATTTGGGGCACTTTGTCAGTTGGAATTTTCGGATCACTTGCCGGGACGGAACAATTAGTGAGTCAATTCATTGGCATAACCACGGTGGGACTTTTTACTTTTGTCTTTGCTTATATCGTCTTTTTCATTCTGAAAATTACACTCGGAATCAGAGTTTCAGAAGCAGAAGAGTTTGAAGGTCTCGATATAGGTGAACATGGTATGGAGGCATATTCAGGGTTTCATAAATAAATTATGTTGAGCGTTGGCTCTGTTTCGTGTACATTGATACTGGTGCAACTAAGGATTCAACAATTACTACAATGAGGAAAATATATTATGAAGAAAATTGAAGCAATTATTCGACCGCATAAACTGGATGAGGTGCGTGAATCTCTTCAGGAGGCCGGGTTTCGAGGATTAACTGTAACGGAAGTCAAGGGATACGGCCGACAGATGGGACACAGCGAAATTTATCGCGGATCTGAATACACCATAAATTTTTTACCTAAAACAAAGATAGATATCGTTTGTGCAGATGCTAACCTAGATAAGGCTATCGATATCATTCTAAAACATGCTAAAACCGGTGAGGTTGGCGATGGTAAAATCTTTGTTTCATCAATAGATGAAGTCATCAGAGTTAGAACCGAAGAAACTGGAGATGCCGCCGTTTAGCCTAAAATTCACAAAATGCCTTATAAATCAACTTTTTTGAATTGGTACAACATAAAAATGTACTTGCGTCTAATTTCTAAACACTCTATTTTTCACCAGAAATAAACAGTAACACCGTTGATGCACTTGAAATGCCCTCGTATTCGAATTGCGGGGTTGTTATGCGCTCCTGATGCTCAGAAGAATCTTCCTGAACAACAGAGGATCGGCAAACACAACATTTTAATTCATGCGAATTGAAATGGAATAAAGTGGCACCATGCCGGTGGTACCCTCACCGAAAAAATATCAGTGGGGATTTTTTGAATATCATAGAGGAGCACCTATGGAAACTGGTACCGTAAAATGGTTTAACAACGCTAAAGGATACGGATTCATTTCCCGTGAAAACGGAGAAGATGTTTTCGTACACTACAAATCGGTGGTTGGAGACGGGTATAAAACCCTGAATCAGGGTGATAAGGTACAATTCGAAGTTGAAAAAGGTCCAAAAGGACTTCAAGCGGCAAACGTTTCAAAAGCATAATACTCGTCATCTCTTCGCGAGTAAATGAATCCCTGCTTTT
>CAZQSI010000077.1:0-11268 GCA_964596155.1 uncultured Chitinophagaceae bacterium | reverse complement strand
TGAAATTACAGCGCATGGGAGAAATTGAACATCTGTTGGACAACCACCGGTTTGTTCGAATACACCGATCATTCATCTTAAATGTGGAACGACTTTCAAAGGTTGAACTTTCCGCCAAAGACTCCCGAATAGCAATCCTTAAGAACGGCTCACAACTGCCGGTCAGCAAAACAGGATATGAAAAGTTGAAAGCATTATTATAACTCCCCTCGAGCACAGCTCATGCTTAGCATCCGCCGATATTGGATTTGGAACTTGCTGTTTCTTTTTTTAATATCGGAAAAGTATTTCAAAGCCAATGTCTCTTAAAGTACCATTCCCGCATATCGTCTCCTCTTTTCCGGATGTGTTATTGGCGCTTACCTTTCTTGTAACGTGGATAGAGCCCGACACTTTGGGGGAAGGGATGGTTGCCTCTTTGTTCCAAGTAATGCTTCTTGAATTCATCATCATTCATTCCGCTGGATTCATGGCCGGCATCATATATGGAAACCTTCCCAAGGCCGGAAAAATAAAATTGTTTACCGGGCTGTCACTGTTTTACTTTGTATTCGCAGCTGCTTTCTCGCTGGCGTTCGGTTTTTTATATTTTTCACTTGCCGGTGCGGCAGAACCGACATGTCATAAATTGATACACAGCGAAAGCAAACCACAATTAATAGAATAACAAAAAAGGAATTAGTATGAGATTGTATTTTTATGCAATGCTTATCATTGTTGTAAGTGAATTTTCATTCACTCAAACAGCCAAGGACTCAGCCGATATTCGATTGGCTGCATTGAATTATGCAGAAGGCTGGTACGAAGGAAATACCGAGAAGATGGCAAGCGCACTCCATCCAAGACTTGCAAAACGAATTGTCAGCTGGAGCACCGATATTAGAAAAAGTGAAAATACATTAAGCGAAATGAACTTCGATCAATTAATCGATGGAACCAAACGCGGGTTTGGAAAAAACACTTCAAAGGAAAAGCAGATAAAGAATATTACCATTCTAAGTATGTATAACAATTCAGCAAGCGTCAAATTAGAAATGGGTGATTGGATTGATTTTATGCATTTGGGCCGTTGGAACGGCGAGTGGAAAATTATCAATGTTTTGTGGGAAATGAAACCGCAGGAGTGAAGCCGTCGATAGTGACAAAATACTTTTACAATAACCCTTCGGCAAACATTTCAAAGTGACAAAAAGGAGAAACGGACACGAGGATGATTAGGGCAAAATATTATATCTGTGATGTATTCACCGACGCACCGTTCGGAGGCAATCAGCTCGCAATTTTTCCTGATGCAGTAAATATTCCCGACAATGTATTACAATCAATTGCGAGAGAATTTAATTTTTCAGAAACCATATTTATCTACCCGCCGGTTGATCCGGCGCATACGAGGCGTGTCAGAATATTTACTCCGAACGACGAAATGCCGTTTGCCGGACATCCTACAATCGGCGCGGCGTTGATTCTTGGAGCTATCGGCGAAATACCGCTGGCCAACGGAGAAACGGGTATTGTTTTCGAAGAACCGGCAGGACCGGTTCCCGTTATTATTCGGTCTGACCGAGGCAAACCGGTCTTTGCCCAATTAACCGCTCCGCACCATCCCCGGTTTGATGATGCGACGCCGGACGCCGGCGATCTTGCCCTGATGCTGCATCTGTCAAAAGAAGAATTAGATACGAATCATTTCCCGATAAAATATGTGTCGGTGGGATATCCGTTTCTCTTCGTCGCGGTAAAAAGTTCGGCATCACTCGGCCGCATTCGTATCAATTCGCATCAAATGGAATCGATGAAGTTAAATGAAGTCTTTGTTTTTACTAATGATGTCAATCAATCTGATGTTCATTTCAGGGCGCGCATGTTTGCCCCGCTCCTCGGAATACCTGAAGATCCCGCCACGGGAAGCGCCTGTGCGGCATTTGCCGGATATTTGGCTGCATTGAATGACAAAACCGAGGGAACGTATCGCTGGACAATAGAACAAGGTATTGAAATGGGACGCCCCAGTAAATTGTTTATTGAAGCAGATAAAATCAACGGTGCAGTGTCCGATGTCAGGGTGGGGGGAAACGCTGTTATCATTTCGGAAGGATTATTCACGGTATAAATCACCGCAGTCCGCTTCAGGTGCTAAAGTTTGCTCAAAAAATAGGGGAGCATGGATCTCCACGTCGGCCAATCATGAGTAATATCATACCCCCACAGGTCCAGCCAATGCGGAATCGATTTGGAATGTAAAATTCCTGATAACCGCCTGGATGCATCCGGATTTTCATAACTTCCCTGCCCGGTCGCCAGAATAATTTTTCCCTTCCTCATTTGTTCCAAATAGTCATGATCGGTCACACCGGGCAGATATTGTTCCGGCGAATTAAAGAACACATTTTCGTCGTAGTATCCTTTTGTATACGTCTGCAGATTGTAATCACCGCTCATGCCGATCGTTCCCGCAAAGATATCCGGTCTGCGGAAGAATATGTTCACCGCATGAAGGGCTCCGAGTGAAGAGCCGGTTGTCACAATGGGAGTCAATCCCTTATTGTGATTATGGATGAACGGAACAACTTCGTTGATGACATAATCATTAAATTGCTGATGACGGATTCCTTTGTGATGCGGTTGCATGGAATTGTTCATCCAGCTTTCGTTGTTGATGCTGTTGATCGAAAAGGCTTTCAACTTTCCTTCATTGATGAACGGTGCAATGGCTTCAATCAGTTGAAATCTCTCATATTCAAGGTAATCCGCAGCCGCGGTGGGGAACATGAGCAACGCAGGACCATAGTGTCCGTACACCGCAATTTCCATATTTTTGTTAAGGTTGGAACTGTACCATTGGTGTATTTCTCTGTGCATCATCATCTCCGAAGTATCTCATAGTGAATGATCAAATATAATCAAGAATGAGAGAAGGACACAATAAGTATTTGCGCACAGTCCGGAGAGAGGATGATGAACTATAATTGAACACCATTGGGGGCGGTGAATGTACTGTCGGATATATTTCCTGTGTTGAGGGTATTGGCGGGTTCAAAAATCAGCACCGATGTTTCATCTGTCGATCTCGTTCTGTGTTCCACCATCCGGGGAACAATCAGAAACTCGCCGGGGGTGAGCTCGACTGAACGATCGCGAAAATCGACGTACATGCTGCCGTGAATGCAGAGAAAAAGTTCATCGGCGGATTCATGATGATGCCAGATGAACTCACCTTTGAATTTCGCCAGCTTTACTTCTTGACCATTGAGTGTGCCGACAACTTTGGGACGCCAATGCTCGCCGATCTGTGAGAGCTTGTCTTCAAGATTTACTTTTTTAATCTCTGATGTCATCGAATTCTTTGATATGAAATGCTCCAGGCAACATTCCATGATTTTCCGCTGTCTGCAGAATTCATCCAGTCCCAGATAAAGGAATCTGCGGTGATGTTGCGAAACACCATTTTTTGTTGAACTAACGATCCATTTTTCTTGAACTCCTGAAAAAAGTATCGGGTATTTCCCTCCATTCCTCCGGAAAATGGTAAATAGGACTCCTGATTGTCCACCCATGTTTGTTTCCATTGACCGGATCGGCGATCGAGGAGGGAGAAACTTTGACCTTTAAATCCTTTGGACTGTCCGGAGAGCGCGGAAAATGTTTCGAGAATTACTTTGCCGTCCAGAATTTTTGCGACGATATTCTTTCCCTTTGCCGTCGAGCCGTCGAGATCCTTCCATGTCAAATCCCATTGGCCGACCCAAAAATCAAACATCGAGGAATCCTGCAGTGTTGATTGAGCGCAAAGGGAACTCGAAAAAAGGAAAAGCAATAGAAGAAAAAAGCGCATGAAGACCTCTTGATGGTATAAGGTCAAAGTACCAAAAAAAACCGGTGACAGTCAAAACACAACTGTAACGAAAATTATCGGCGTAATCCTGCAATAGCACGGTTATATACCCCCGCAATATCTGCGGGAGAGTCCATTGTGATATTGAGATTTCGTATCAACCCGTCTTTTAATCCATAAATCCATCCGTGAACATGAAGTATTTGACCGCGTGACCACGCATCCTGTACAATTGTAGTTTCAGAAACATTCAACGTTTGTTCGATAACGTTTAATTCGCACAATCGATCGCACTGCTCATCAATATCATCCGTCGCTTCAACGATGTCCCGATTCTTGGTATGAACATCCTGTATGTATCGAAGCCAATTATCAATCAATCCCAATCGGTCTTTCTGCAGCGCAGCCCGTACACCGCCGCACCCGTAATGGCCCACAACGATAATGTGTTCAACATTCAGCACGTCAACGGCATACTGAATAACGGAAAGACAGTTTAAATCTGAATGAACAACAACATTCGAAACGTTGCGGTGAACAAAAATTTCGCCCGGATCGAGATCAACGATATCGTTCGCCGGCACTCTGCTGTCGGCGCAGCCGATCCAAAGGTATTTTGGTTTTTGAATACCTACCAGCCGTTTGAAGAAATCTTTCTGCTGCTCTGTTTTTTTCTGAGACCAGCGCCTGTTGTTTTCCAATAAATGATTTAGACTTGTCATGGCTAAAGTTGTCCCGTCCAATGCGACTCGTGGTGTTTATATGTATTCCGAATTTGATTGTAAACCTGCTCGCTCAATGGTCCTTTTTGAACAATGGTAATGTTCTGTTTTACATGTTCAGCATTTGTTGAACCGGTAATGGAAGAAGTAATTCCCGGCGTGAAAACTGAAAACCGTAGTGCAATATCCTGCCACTCGTCCCCAAAGTCCATATTCATCGATTTCATTCTGGCCCAATACTCCTCGCAGTACTGTCCGATTGGACGGTGTTGATGACGCCAAGGAGTATTGCCAAGCGGACGCTTTGCAATATAACCCAAATGATTGCGATCCGCCTCAGCAACATTCCGGTCAATGGATGTCTGGTCAAACATGTTAACAGAGCTCATGAATCCCGAAAAGCGATTGGTCTTCATGGCAAAATCCAATTCATTGTTTTCGCCCGAGTATGCTGCGCAACGGATATGTCCTTGCTTCACCATCTCGTTCAACGCAGTAATGACATCGCCTTGTTGAAGAATGCCCATTGAACAGGAATGCAAGTGAACAATATCAATATAATCTGTCCGCAAAGTTCGTAACGCCTGATGGACCCCGGCGATAATACAATCGTAAGTCCAATCGCTGTATCCCGGAACTCCATAACCGACTTTTGTGGAAAGAACAAAATCACCTCTGCGCCACGACAAATGCCTTCCGATACGTTCTTCGGACAGTCCGTAACCCCGTGCGGTATCAATAAAGGTTATGCCCGAATCAACGATGTGATTGAGAAAATATCCTGCATACTGCTCATCCATTGATGCATCACCGATTAACCCGGCGCCAAATCCCAATATGGATAATTCCAATCCCGATGAACCATACATGCGTGTTTCCATACGAGAGAAAATACAAACATTTTGGATGATGTTGCCGCCTATTTCCGTTTATTTTTTGCGATGGAATACAAGCGGCGGTATTGCTGTGCCGATTGCTCCCAGGAATAATCTTTGGACATTCCATTGTGCTGTATCGTTTTCCATTCATCAGCAAGATGAAATGAATCGATGGCTCTTTTAACGGTGGCAACGAGTGCGGAGCCGGTTGCGTCGTAAAATGAAAAACCGGTGCCGGTCCGATTACCCTTGTGCAGCTCATCATGCCAATCCAGAACTGTATCAGCAAGACCGCCGGTTTTTCGGACGATAGGAACCGTTCCGTACCGAAGCGAATACATCTGATTGAGTCCACACGGCTCGTAATGCGAGGGCATTAAAAACATATCTGCTCCGGCTTCAATTAAATGTGCGAGTTCATTGTTGAATCCGAGATAGGTCCAGCATTGGTTCGGCAAAACATTGTTCATCGTTGCAAATAAACGTTCGTATCGTTCTTCGCCGCTTCCAAGAATAACCCACTGGGCTTTCAATGCGAGCAAATCGTTGATTGCATCCGCAATCATGTCAAACCCCTTCTGTGCTACGAGGCGGGAAATGATTCCGATAACGGGAACATTTTTATCATACGTCAGCGATGTCTTTTCAAGGAGAAACTTCTTATTCTTTTCTTTATTACCGATATCGTCCACGGAATAATGATAAGGAATATGAACATCTGTTTCAGGATTCCATACATCCGTGTCAATACCGTTGAGGATTCCGTAAAAATCACTGCTGCGGGCCTGCAAGAAGGATTCCATCCCAGCCCCGAATTCCGGTGTCAACACCTCTTGAGCGTATGTCTCGCTTACAGTGCTGATAACATCCGAGAAAACGATTCCGCCCTTCATCATGCAGAATGAATTTTGAAAATCAAGCGCCCCCCCGATACCGTACTCAGGACGTAATTCCGCCTTTAACAAGGTATCGAACGAAAATCGCCCCTGATATCCGATATTGTGTATGGAGTACAGAAATGCCGTCTGATCAAACAATCTGTCCCATCCGTAATTATCCTTCACGAACAGAGGAAGCAATCCCGTCTGCCAATCGTTGCAATGGAAAACATCCGGCGCCCATTGCAGACGCTGGCATAACTCAATGACTGCCTTGTTGAGTAAAATAAAGCGTTCATCTTCATCCCACTGGTCCGTATAAATTTTACCGCGGTGAAAATATTCCTTGCACTCAATAAAATAGACCTCAACGGTTGATTGGGGAAGAGAGGATTTGAAAATTGTAACCGGACGGGGTTTGCCGTTGACCCGTACCGGCATTGTGCCGATTGAATCAACATATGTAAGATTATATTTTTTTTCGTCGATTGTGTCGTATTTGGGAAGGAAGATTTTTACATCATCTCCCAGGGCGAGGAGATATTTTGGCAGGGCACCCGTGACATCGGCAAGTCCTCCGGTTTTGGCAAACGGTGCACATTCGGACGCTACAATTGCAATATTCATTTAATATCCCGGTATACTCGTTCTTAAATATGAAAAAAGGAGCGCCAAATTGCAAAATGTTGTCAGCACTATTGATCTATGAGCCGTTCTGACCGGAATCATCATGCCAGTCGGAGGTGATTTCCATTAAGCAGACAAGACCCCGCCACTTTCCATATCGGTGATAATGACGTTCAATTGCCGTATCGGAAACCGGACGTCCATTGGTATATAGTTGAGCATATCGTGTCCGCACCCACGAGTCAATTCCGAGATAATCATATCTGCCGAGCAATTTCAAAATATTGCCGGCGGCATACGGTCCGATTCCCTTTATAGAACAAAGGAACTTGAAGATTTCTTCTGAAGAGCGCTCGGTAGAGCGGAGAGATTCAATATCGATAGAGTTATCAACAATGTTGCGGCACAGTTCCCGCAAATACGGAGCGCGGTAACCGCAGGAAATCTCACGGCGCAGCCAGCGTTCCGTTTTTTGAGCGATCGCCAACGGTGATGGAAATGCATATCCAAAATCCAACACCGGGTCCCCTAATTTAGAGACCAAATTCTCAGTTTGAATTTTTGTTAATGCCCAGCTGCAATTGGTTGTAAACATCATCTTTACAACGTCTTCAAAGACGGTGGGTGAACGCAACATTCTGCCGGCACGCTTTTTGGGCACCCACCGAAGATGTTGCTCAGATCTGCAAAGAAGGTAAAATTCTTCAAGCGGGTCATCAATTCGAAGAATAGAGCGGATAGTTTTTTTAATTTTTTCTGAATGAGTTTTTGTCAGCCGTTGTTTAGCCGCTACGCGAACCGCCAACCGTGTTTGTCGCTGCCGAATGTGTATCGCTGCGTAATTTCTTTTTGAAACTGTGATAATAACAGACAATGTTGATTCTGATTGATCAGTTTTAAAAGGCGGGAGTTCATACCATCCGTGTGAGCGAATGGTTGACGAAAGATCGAACGACGCTGGTATGGACATGGTAAACGTTGTTGTCATGGAAAATCAATCCATGACGACGATGCGGAGGTAAACGGCTCACGTACATATTGTTCGGCTTTTATCATGACAGGTTCAAATGCGGATAAGTTTTTCTTTCCCTCAATAATAACGCGCTGGTAAAGACTTATGGCATCATTTCTTCGGCCTTCAAGATCTCGTATAATTCCGATGTTGATCATGCTCATGAGTTTGTATTTTTCCATGCTGGAAGAAGCCGCAGCAGGGACGGACTTTAAGAAATATTCTTTCGCTTTTTCAAAATCTTTTCGAGAGGCGGAAATAGTTCCAAGCACATAATAGGCGAGCGGTGCGCTTCCGGTAGAGTTATTCGGATCCAATTGGAGTGTATACATCGCTTCCTGTTCGGCATGGACGGTATCTCCGGTGATCGTCAAATATTGCAGCGCACTGTTGGCATGCGCCGATATTCGGATATCCAACAACCAGCGAAGGATCGAATAGTCCGGATCCAGTTCAACCGATGTCGGCGGTGTGGGAAAAACAAATGTCAGTTCCTGCTTTACCTGGTCTACAACGGCTCGTTTGATAATGGTCCGTCCGCCAAACGAAAACACTAAGGGGACAGGCATAACATACAAATCATTTCTCTGTTCGATCTGCGTTTTTACCACATACATACCCCGCTGGGTTTTCTCATATCTCCATTGGATGACAAATTCCGGCGCGGACGGTTTCGTCAGCCATTGTTCAAAGAACCAGTGAAGTGATGATCCGTATTGATCTTCGCATATGCGTTGAAATCCTGAAAATGAAATTGGTGCTTCGAAAAACCTGCTCATGGATTCGGCAATCACCGCATCCATACCGTCGGAGCCGAGTATATACTCTAGCATCAGAAAAAAGTATTTTCCCTTGTGAGAAAGATAGTTTTCAGTATTGAACGGGGAGGTTGTTCCTTCTATTAAAGTGCCGGAAGGAAAAAAAGTTAATGCTTCCGAAATTGAGTGGAACCGCTCTTTTGTACCGTCAGATGGGTTTCGGGAAAGATGATATCGCAGTGTCAAGTATGATGCAATGCCAAATCTAAATATCGCTGTTGAATCGGTTGAAACGGGACAAAACCGTTGTGCAAGCATAAAAAAGATATCATGCTGAGACGGTGTCAGAGTCGCATTGGAATCATAAAGAAAAAAAGCCGGTGAAAGAGTACGAATACCTAGCAGAGGAGAGTTATATATCCATACGCCGGCGACGGGGTGTCGCATTAAGGCCAGTGAAAATGAAGAAATCGAACGTTGCCGGGTAATCGTTGAAAAATATTGAACGGCGTCATTCAACTGTAGTGTCAGACGCTGAGCAAAGAGGTGATTCAATGTCCCGGAAGGGTAGACTAGAGAGACTGAAATTGTTGAATCAGCACTCAATATTCGTTGCACAGCCGGCGTCCGAAAACCGTAAAAAGTGAATGCCGATGAAAAAGGCGCCGGGGTGACGGATGAGCGTTTCCATATCCGCAGACCTTCCATGGTTACTGTATCAAAAGGGGAATCAGAAAAAAGGAGGAATGCATCGGAAGTGTTAATTTCAAGAGAGTAGCGATTGATTATTTTTTGACCGAAGAACGGCAGCCAGGATGCCGAATCATGTGCGAGAAAAAATAGGTTATCACCGGAAATAAATGAGGAAGAAAGGGTTGTTGAATCAACCAGTGAGGAAAACTCAATCGTTAACCGGATAGAATCGCTTATTTTCACTTTCTCAGTAAATGACAGCCGCAGTATCGATGTATTTCCTGTGCCGGAAGGAATTTGATCTTTTGAATCCAGACGGCGAGTACCTGTTTCAATCGACACGATGTCTGTTGCACCGGGAATATGAATCGACAGAGACGAGAGGGATTCTTCGAGAGTTCGAAGCACTACTGCAGCGGATCCCGAAAGTTGGCTCCGTTGCTCATCGAATGAAACGTTTACATCATATGAAAGAATCTGAACCTGCGAATGCAGGAGATGTGAACTGATCAAAAAAAATAAAAGGGAGAGAATCCGATTCATAGTTCGAACGGCCGGTCAATGTCCATTTCAAAAACATGGGAAATATTTGCGTACACTTTTTCTTTACTGTTTGCCGGCAGTTGGATCAGCCAGTCCCCCTTATTGTTTTTCACCACGGTTCCGAATAATTTTCTTAATCGTAATTCGGAAAACTTTTCCCAAAATACCCATCCAAAATATGCAGTATGGTCCCGAATGAAAAAAGCAGGAATGCGCTCACCGGGCTCAATGATGATATCTTTTACCAAGCGCGGATCATAGCGGTGGCGTTCCAGCAATGAAAGAAACAGTTCCGTAACAGGCTGCCCGTCAAACAGCAGTTGGTGCTGTGACCGTTTAACGATACGCCCTTCAATAATGTCCTCAAGGGCTTGTTCAAGATTCTCTTGAATCTTGGTATGAATGTTTACATCGATGGCCATGGATGTCTACAATATGGTATAGACACGAAGGAAAGCGTGTCATTTCAAAAACGATCTGAGTGAGGCAAAAAATACTTCCGGCTCATCCAGCCACGGAAAGTGTCCGCTCCGTTCCATCATTATTAATTGTGCATTCGGAATAGTATCGGCCATCATCACTGACCACTCCGGGGACACATGAACATCGTGCTTTCCCCCGATGATAAGGGTTGGAGCGGAGATGTCCTTCAGACGGAGTCGCACATCATATCGCTTTAATTCTTCCATCACAAAATATTGATTGCGCTGTGCATTGAATTCTGCACCGGCAAAGATCCTGTCGATGATGCTGCCGGCTTCTTCCGTTTGAACATCGTATTGATATACGGCACGGTTAAATTGTTTCACCCGCTCATCGTTCGGCAATGATCGGATCTCCTGCGAGAGCTGTGTATATCGTGGATGGAGCGGATGAGCCGGATCGCGATATGTTCCTTTATGAAAGGCTCCGGTCGGCGCAGAGCAGACTACGACAAGTTTGTGTACGGAAACCCCGTGCGCAAGCGTATATTCCAGCGCAGTCCAACCGCCGGCAGATTGCCCCATGATGTTCCATGACTCGATTCCGAGATGGACTCGAATTGATTCGATGTCACTGACGAGTGTTGGAATTCCATATTCGGCTTTGTTCTTCACCGCACCGGATCGTCCGGTTCCCCGCGGATCGAGCCGAATAAGAGTATAATCCTTCGAAAGTTCATCAAGCATTGACCAACGGTGTCCATCAACGCCCCAGGAGACCGGGCAGATGAGCAGCGGTGCACCGGTACCGACAACGGAGTAATGAATGATTGCGGAGTCGACGGAAAGTTGAAATTCACCATTCTTCATTGTGAAATATAATGAAGAATAGTGAATTAAGAA
>CAZQSI010000076.1:0-11416 GCA_964596155.1 uncultured Chitinophagaceae bacterium | reverse complement strand
AGAATGCGGAATGCCCGCGCCGTTGCCGAGGCGTTGATGCCTCTGATTCAACATTCGCCGATCGTGGAGCAATATTCCTTCAACGTGTTTGCATCCGGTTTTGCCGGTCGAAGAGAAGAACTGAAGAAGCTGTTGGAGCACGTTCGGGCAGGTGCCGCTGCAATGAAGAACAATGCACTCTCGGATCACGAAAAAGCGATCATCGTTGTGGGGGAACAGGGATCGGGAAAAACACCGTTAATCGAAGAATGGCGGGGGGTTGCTCAATCGGAAGAATTATGCATCATCGGCACACAATGTTATCTTCAGACATCTCCTCCCCTGGAACCGTTTCGCTGGCTGCTGCATGAACTCAGATTCGTTTTGCTGCCCCGGGGACCCGCTGCCGAAAAACTTCTGAGAGAGTTTGATTCACTCTTCTCCGCACTGGCCTATTTCCCGCCCGACGGGAAAACAGTGAGAAGTCCGTTGGAATTTTCAAGCGAGGAAGACCAGAAGGAATTCCTCAGATTAATTGTCAGAGTGTTGAAAAAGGCTCATGCCATTCATCCGTTTTCGGTCTGCATCGATGATGTCCATTTGGCTGATGAAATGAGTTTACAACTGCTGAGAATAATGTTGGGCGGAAATGATCACTCTTTACCCGGTTTTGTTTTAACGTGCGATTCCGTCGATTGTATCGGGACCTCTCTGCATGCGGACATCGGATCGTTTACGGTGATGACGCTTGGCAGTTATGATGATGAAAAAATGAAACATTTCATTTCACGCCAGTTGGAGCACCCATCTGTTTCGGATGAGCTAGCGCGGCTGGTGTACGACAAAGTGGGAGATTCGCCGTACCTGCTGAAGGATTTTTTGCAGCAGTTCCGCGGATTGTCGCCGGAAAAATCTGTCACTGAAATTATGAATGCACTGACGCATCCGGCAATGAGCAAAGAATATCTGCGTCCTGTCAACGACATATATGAGAAGCGAATCCGCCGCTGCACGAAAGACGAGAGAGAATTGCTGGATTATATTTCTTGTTTCCGCATTCCCGTGAACAAGCAGGTACTTTCACAATTAGTGAATTACCCTGTCGATCGCGTGACCCATGTGGTGACGATGCTGTCAATGAACGGATTTCTCACACTTCACGAGCATGGCAGCAGCGTAAGTTTTTCCAATGCGGGATTCAAACAATTTGTTTATCATCATCCGGATTCCGACAAAGAACATCGTCAGCGCCGCATCGCGGAATTGTTGGAGCGGAACTATGCAGATTCGCTTGATGCAAAAGCAGAAGCCGTAGGATTTCATTATAAAGAATCGGGCAATCACCGGAAGGCATATGCGTATTATGTTCGCGCCGCCGAACATGCCGCTTCTGCATTCTCTCTGCAGGAAGGAATTGTGCTTCTGGAAGAAGCGATGACGCTTGCGTCGGACGACGAGGAATTTCAATCCGTCCTTGAAAAACTTGCCCGGCAAAATGATCTTGTCGAGGATTACGACAAAGCGGAAACGCAGTATCGGACTCTCCTCGCTCAGCCGAATCTGACGCCGGACAAGCAATACCGGTATTTGAAAGCACTCGGGACAGTTCAGACGCGCAGCGGTTTGCATGATCAGGCGGCGGCCTCATTTACCGAGGCGTTGAAAGCGGCACAAACCGTGCGTGAAAAAATGGAAATCGAAGATGAACTCGCTGATATTGATATTTCGCAGGGAAGATTGTCCGAAGCGCGCCGGCGCTGCATGATGGTGCTGAAGAGCATGAAGAAACGACCGAATGATCCTGACGTCAGTTCGCTGCATACAAAACTAGGAATTATCAGCTTCTACGAAACAAAATACGACGAAGCGTCCGTTCATTTTTTGAAAGCTTACAAGATTTTGGAACAGTACGGTGACAAGGCAAAACTGATAGCACCGTTATTGAATCTCGGAAATTCGTACAGCGTCCGGCAGGAATATGCAAAAGCACAGGAAAGCTGGACGTTGGCTCTCGGTTTTGCGGAGGAAGTGGGGAATTATCACCAGCAGGGACAAATATGCAATAATATCGGTATTGTCGAGTACAGTCAGGGACATTACGACAAAGCATTGAGCAACTATGAAAAGGGGATAGATATTTTTTCCCGTCTTGGAAATGCACCCGGTCGTGCGCTCTGCCTGAGCAATATCGGTGAAGTTTATCTCGTTCGGGCGGAATACGAAAAAGCACTGATTGCTTGGGAGCAGTGTCTGGAGCTTCAGAACAACATCAGCGATGCGCATGGTCTTGCAGAAACATATCTGCATTTAAGTCAGCTCTATCTCTCGTTCGGATATATCGAAAAAGTAAAGGAATTCCTTGACAAAGCTCGCTCGATCATCGAATCGACTCACCTTGATGCTAAATGGCCTATTTACTATCTTTATTCGGCTGCACTCGAATATGCTGCCGGAGAATATTCAGAGGCGGATAAGATTGCACTGATGGCGGTGGAGAAATTCCAATCCATCAGGGATGAAATTAACTTTTGCGGACTCTTGCTGCTGACCGGAAGAATCCAGCGTCAATTGGGTCGCCGCAAGGAAACGGCGGAATATTTTACCCGGGCGCTCGCCAAGGCCGATGCTTTAAAACTCCCTCAGCTGAAAGCCGAAACGCTGCTGGAACTGGGCATTGAATCCAGAATGTTCAACCCTTCGTTCGAGAAAAAATCATTGATCTATCTGAAGGATGCGTACGCTTTGATCGAAAACGAATCGGTGAATGAAATTACGTGGAGATTGTGTTATGAAATCGGAAAAGAATACTCGATCCGCGGATTAGAATATAAGGGGAGAGAATTCTTTTCTAAGGCAAAACATACGCTGCTCCATCTGGCGTCACAACTGACACGTCCAGCGCTGCAGAATCGATTTTGGGAATCCGATCAGCGCGGAGCCATTTTGAAAGAAATTGAAGCCGTGATAACCGATTAAACGGAACACCCTCATGACTGAGCAGGATCCTAAATTTATTTTTTTCATTTCCGTATCTAAAGCTGTTGCAGGACGCGTCAAACAGCTGTTGTCTCACCGTGATGATGTGGTAATCAAGACCGGCTCGGTTTCCTCCCTCTCATCCCGTTCCTCCGGTCCTTTGAAAACAACACCGCCGCATTTGCTGTTGTGCGAGTGCAAGGAGGGCGATGTGGAATCGCTTATCCAGCACACGGGGGAAATCCGATCTCGGTTTCCACAGATAAAAATCGTCGTAATAAGTTCTGCTCCTCATCATGCCGATGCGGTGCGATTGATGAAATCCGGTGTAGATGAGTATCTCGCGTATCCGGATGACCAGAGTGTGTTGTTTGAATTGATCGACGCTGCGATTGAAGATTGGGTTTCGAAGCAGACACGAAAAGCGTTTCAGAGCGAACGGAAAAAAAGTTTTGACTTTCAGAATATCGTCGGCAATTCACCCCAGCTGCACAATATGATCGAACGCTCGCGAAAATTATTGAACAATACGAATATCACAGTGCTTATTCAGGGCGAAACGGGAACGGGGAAGGAACTGATGGCAAAAGCGATTCACTATAACAGCCAAAATGCTTCTCATCCGTTTGTAGAGATCTCCTGTTCTTCAATTCCCGAGACACTACTCGAAAGTGAATTGTTCGGTCATGAAAAAGGGGCGTTCACGGATGCTAAAAATCAAAAAATCGGACTCTTTGAACTTGCCGGCAACGGTACCATTTTCCTCGACGAGATCGGGGATATCACTTCCATCACGCAATCCAAATTGTTGAATGTTCTTGAAGAAAAAAAAATCCGCCGCCTCGGCGGCATCGTCGATATACCGGTCCATGCGCGGATTATCACGGCAACGAGCAAAGATCTTCTCTCGATGGTGAAGCATGGAACGATGAGAAAGGATCTGTATTATCGATTGGCAGTTTTTTCTCTGGACATTCCGCCTCTGCGCAATAGAACAGGTGACATATTGTTGCTGGCGGAACATTTTCTTCAAGAATTTGCAAAAGATAACGAGAAAGAAATTGACGGATTCACTCCCCGTGCGCTGGAAAAACTGACATCGGAGCGGTGGGAGGGTAATGTCCGCGAATTGAAACACACCATCGAACGTGCAGTGCTGCTGACAAACAATTCCCGGCTCGACGAAGAAGACCTTGAAATACTCAGCACTTCCCGTCAGGATGAATCTGCAGATACGACGGTTACACAAAGCGATTCGGGAATCACGATTTCACTCCCCCTAGAACAGGCCACACTAGTACAGGTTGAAAAAGAATTCGTGCGGGCGGTGTTGGCGAGTGCCGGAGGGAACAAAAAAAAGGCATCAGAGATTTTAAATATTTCACGTCCGCGGCTGGATCGAATAATTCAGGAAGATCCTGCCTTTTTCCGCTCCGTAATAAGTTAATACCCCATCGACGGTTGCCATCGATACACCGGACACCAACCCTGCAGTTTCTCAAAATACAGTTAGCTTTGTGCCGATTTTTTGCTGAATGCCTGTGTAACATAATGATGCACTCAAAATGTAACGAATCGTTACACAATTACCGGCTATAGTGATGCTCGTCATTCACTCCAAAAAGGCCTCTATAATCAACCAGAAATTAGAACTTTCCAATACCATATGGTTAAAGATTTGGCACGACAATTGACATGTTAGTAGTAATAGAAAAATTTCAGGGAAAACTGCATATTTACCCGAATTTCAATTGATTTTTCTTCTATGATGAATTGTGTGGAAAACAATTTGTCTTAGAATTGGTATATAATAATTTCATTCAATTCATATATCATGGGTGTTGTATAGGTCTAAAAAACTGATAAATTCCTTCAATTTTAAATGATTTTTGAAGTCTTGGCTCATTTTTGACGCTGATCAATTGATCATTTGCAATAACCTGTTTCCGTCAATGACCAATTTATCAGGTTAAATCTGAATCGAAAAACATAGGAAGTATTTTACCCGCTGCAGTTTATTTGCTGCCGGCAGCAGTTCACACTATATGGTGAAATCCGGGAAGTTTGTGTATCTTTAAGACCCATTCTTTTTGATAAAAAGGTCGTTACACGTTTTGGAGAAGTGTAGTTAAACGAAATGGCATCATCAATTTAAAAAAGGAAAAATTTTGTTTCGGGAGAGTGTTATCCATTCCTGAACGCCGATCCATCATTATTGTCATTTACCGTACATATCATTTTTACTCTTCAGCATTCATCAAAACTCATTCGATTGAGAATGTTTAGATATTGATTGCATTGAATTCATTGAGTCAATAATTGATCATCAGTTGTATCAGCATGCAGTATTGTTCTGATCATCTGTCAACATCCGGGTATCATAAGGGAGTCTGTCTATAAGAGATTTTCCCAAAATGTAAATATGATTTTTAGGGGACATAAAACTGTTCTTTCCACTAGAAAAGAAAGGGTACGATTTATTCCAACTATTTTCACCGGACGATAGAGATTTGTTCACACTAGTGACCATGTCATACGTTTTTGGTCTCTGTGTCATCGATAAGTCGCAGACTGATAGCATAAGGTCGTTATTGCGGTTTGTTTGATGCGAATCTCATTACCGGCATATGTCGGCATCATACTTTCGACATTCAAATAGTTATTAATTAAAAATTCACATCACATCAAATAAATCAGCAGGTACACAATGTCACCCAACTTAATCAACCTCATTTCAACAAAACGAAAGAAAGGAATCGCCCGGCGTACGAGCGGGTGGTTCAGCGGGGTAACCATGAAAAAACATTTTTCACCACTTCTCGCCGGCTTCATTCTGACACTGGTTCTGGGATGTAACGGCAATATAGTTCAGGCACCGGATCAACCGGCGCAGCAGGTCTCCTCCATGGGTCAAAGCATCCAGATTCTTGAGTTGCCGGCCCAGCCAGTGACGACTATGGAAAAAACGTATAAAGCTAAAGGATGGTTCACTGTTGAAGACGGTGGTACGTTGTCCATCAGCAGGGAGTTCAAAACGGAAGACGGACTCAAAAATGGAACCATTTCCTCTGTCTTTACCGTCGATCCGTATGCATTAAATCAGCGCGAGCAGATTGAAATGGGATTCAATCCGGAGAATTTAATCGTCGAATTTGGGCCTCATGGTTTGCAATTCAATACTTCGGCAAAATTATATTATAAAATCACCGGGGTGAATTTGTCAAAACTTCCCGCAGGAGCAGAAATTAAATTGTTTTATGTGAATGAAACCACTCAGCAATATGAGCAGATGCGCGCCGGCAGCATTACGACAGATCTGGCAAGCGGAACGATCGAGTGTGTCGACGGTGAAATTCCTCACTTTTCAGAATATGCATTCGGCTACATAAAAAAATAATGCGTTCTGTTCAACATATATCATTCACGAAATTGTTCAGATTTTATAACGAAGTATAAAAATTATTAATTCATATGAATAAGAAAAAAGTTCAAACGTTTGGCGAGCAGTTGACACGGTTGCTTTCGCGGCACTGTGACGAGCCAATGATGGACCGCATCGACGTAATTCTTTCCAAGATCAGAGAATCGGAAAGAGAATTATTGTCGGTCGACAAAAAGGACGAAGGGCTTGAGAACGGACAGCATCTGATTGAAGAAAGTTATCTTTCCCAAATCGTTGCGGAATGTCAACGCTTGCTTCCAAAGAAAGAATACATCAGCGTGCTCACGGGTATTGCGAGCATTTGCGTCGATTTCGGCGAATTTGCGACGGCTGAAGCATTGTTCAGTTCCGCCGTTGATGAAGCAAAAGAAGGTACACGGTTTGCCAATCAGGCTGCCGAAGCACTGCAAAAACGTGCAGACGTTTTGCTCCGCCAGGCACGGTGGGAACCTGCAAAATCCGACATGAAGGAAAGCCGCCGGCTTTTCAGCCGCGCCAAAAATCCCGTCGGTATCGGAAAGATCGAAAACAGCTCAGGCATCTTTATGGCACAGCAGGGAAAAACGAAGGAAAGTGTGTCGCATTTCAAAAAAGCCGCTTCGATGTTCGAAAAAGCGAAGCAGACTGATCTTGCAAGTACGGCGCACATGAACCTCGGCATTGTCGCCACCATCAGAGGTAAATTCGACGAAGCGCTGGTAGCATACAAACGTGCGCTGACGGAATTTGAAAACATCGGCGATGTTCTCAAACTGGCGGAACTCCATCACAATCTTGGGATGCTGTTCCTCGCCCGCACCGAACTCGATTCAGCGCTGGGTCAGTTTGACGAAAGTCTGAATTATGCCAATCAGGCGCACTATGACGAGTTAATCGGTCTTGCATCGCTCGGCAAAGCGGAAGTGTATGCACGGAAAAAGGATTACCAGCTGGCACAGTTGTTCGGCAATAAAGCGCTGGCGGTATTCCGGAAACTGAATGCACACCTCAGCATAGCCGATTCGTACAAAGTGAAAGGAATCATTCAGCGCGGCATGAAACATTATGATGTTGCTGAAGTGTACCTGCACACCAGCGTCAGTCTGAACGAAGGATACAACAATCCCCGCAACCTCGGCGAAACATACATGGAAATCGGTTTGCTGAGCAAGGAAAGCGGTGATACCGGACGCGCCAAGCAGGTCTTCCAAAAATCACTGAAGTACTTTAAACAGGTCGGAGCAAAACACAGCATCGATCAGGTAAAGGAACAATTACATTCATTGCGGAACTAACAGGGTACGATGAGACTCAGCGAATTATTGCAAAGCGTTCGTACGGAACGCGATCAGGAACGGCATGACGCCATGACGGGCACACACCGCGCTCAGGATCTCGAACGCATTCTGAGCGTTGTGAAGATGATTAATAATTCGCTTGTGTTGGACGAAGTGCTCCGCCTTGTGGTTGACAATTCCATCGATGTTGCCAAGGCGGAGCGCGGTTTTTTGCTTCTCGCCGACAATGAAGGAAAACTTCACTGTAAACTCGCTCGTAATTCCAAGAGAGAACCACTTCCGGAGGGAGACGCCGTCATCAGCAACACCATTGTTGACGACGTCTTTCAGACGGGAGAATCGGTGTTTATCGAAAACGCACAGACCGATGACCATTTTGAACAGCGGAAGAGCATCATGTCGCTGTCACTGCAGACCATCCTCTGCTCGCCGCTCATCGTCAAGAATGATCGGGTCGGTGTGATCTATGTTGACAGCCGGTCAATCCTTGCCGTAAAGCGGAATGAAATCATCGACCTCTTCGAAATTCTTGCCGGACAGGCAGCGATCGCCATCAAAAATGCGCAGTTGTATGAAAAACTGGGCGGCGCGTATAACGAACTCGAAGAAGCCAACGAACAAGTGCTCAAGTTCGAACGAATGGCGTCCCGGGGGGAGATGGCTGCGGAAGTCAGTCATGAATTGAAAAATTCGCTCGGCGTGGTTCTGCTTCAGCTACAATCTCTGAAAAGTTTTTCCCACCGGGTGTCGGCTGAGGAACGGAAGAAAAAAATCGAAAATGCAATCGAAGCATTGAAAAAAACGATTCTGTTTACTTCCGGATTGATAGAAACGTCCGCGTTCAAAACAAATAAACATCTGTACGATCTGAATGACAAGATCAATGATTTTGTGAAATTTATTAAGGTACTGCCGCAGTTTCGCCGTTCTGTTTTTTTGACGATGCTCGACGATCAGGTTCCGAAAATGTTTATCGACATTCAGCAGCTGCAGCAAGTGCTGTTAAATCTTGTGACCAATGCGGTGGAAGCGTACAGCGAAGCCACGATTGATGTCCGTACGCGTTACGATGCGGAGAAACACTGTGTAAGGATTTCTGTCACCGATAACGGTCCGGGCATCGTCGACGAGGTGCGGAAAGTTCTTTTTGCGCAAAAAATTACAACAAAAGTTAACGGTCATGGATACGGACTGCCCATCTGCAAAAAAATCCTCGAAAATCACAACGGAACCATCGAAGTGGAATCTGTGGTTGGACAGGGAACAACCTTTTATCTCATTCTGCCCGTACAAAAAGATTAATCCTGCGTCCTGAACCTAAACGGGCATGCGGTGATTTCCCGCGGAAAAAATTCCCTCCTTCATTAACCGATGAATTTCGCTAAATAACGTTACCGCTTAGCCGCATTGTACGGCAGCAGCCTTCCGGCTATCCTCAGAGAATCTTCCTTTTCATGGCCCGCCGGCATCTTCCAACGAAGAAACAACTGTTGAAACTGCAATTCCGAATGGATCATGGAAGCGGCATGGTATCCATAACCCTTGCGTTTACTCTTCCGGGAAACAGCATTGACAATGATACGGAGATAGAACTGTCATCTGATTTTTCAACGATGCATGTCGACTTGAAACCGCACGGATTAACCTTCAAGACACCAGGATGTCTGTCGTATTCAGTACGCGGCATCAATGGCAAGAAAATATCATCAGACGGAACACCGAAATCATTTTATTGTGATGAAGAAAAGCAGATGATGGAGGAAATGCAGGCAGGATCAGTCACCATCGATGACGCGACAGGTGTGATTTCGTGTGTTGACGGAGTGATTCCGCAATTTTCGCGATATGCACTCTGTTTTATAAAACAGAGAACCGTTGTTCGGACAAAATGATTGGTAATGATTTACGTTTGAATTTTTATTAGATTGCTGGGAACTTTCAGGGGAGTATGAGATTAAGCGAATTATTGAAAAATGCCCGGTTAAACCGGGATAGTGACAGACAGGATTCTGCCTCGGGAATCGTGCGTGCTCAGGATTTGGAGAGAATTCTCGCCGTCGTGAAAATGATTAATAACTCGCTGGTGCTGGATGAGGTGCTCCGGCTAGTTGTTGACAATTCCATTGATGTTGCAAAAGCAGAGCGGGGATTCCTCCTCCTTGCCGATAACGACGGGAAGCTCCAGTGCAAATTGGGTAGAAATTCCCAGCGGGTCTCACTCTCTCCGGAAGAGGTGGACATCAGCCATACGATCGTCGATGATGTGTATCAAACGGGGGAATCGGTCTTCATAGAAAATGCGCAGACTGACGATCACTTCGATCAGCGGCAAAGCATAGTCTCGCTCTCTCTCCAAACCATTCTCTGTTCGCCGTTGATTGTCAAGAACGAAAAAGTCGGAGTGATTTACGTGGACAGCCGGTCGATCCTTGCCGTGAAGAAAAACGAAATCATCGATCTGTTTGAAATTCTTGCCGGCCAGGCGGCGATCGCCATTAAGAATGCACAGCTCTACGAAAAGCTCAGCATCGCGTACAATGAATTGGAAGAAGCAAACGAACAGGTGCTGAAGTTCGAACGGATGGCGTCGCGCGGAGAAATGGCGGCGGAAGTAAGCCATGAACTGAAGAATTCACTTGCCGTCGTCATGCTGCAATTGCAATCCCTCGAAAGCTTTTCTCACCGCGTGTCCGCAGAAGAACGGCAGAAGAAAATTGAACATGCCATTGAAGCGTTGAAAAAAACAATCAGCTTTACGTCAGCGTTGATTGAAACTTCAGCGTTCAAGACCAACAAACATCTCTGCGATGTGAACGAGGTGATATCCGATTTTGTGAAGTTTATCAAAATCTTGCCTCAATTTCGTAACTCTATGTTTGAAACGACGGTGGATGAGAATGTTCCGCATCTGGTGCTGGACAAGCAGCAGCTTCAGCAAGTATTGCTGAACCTCGTCACCAATGCGGTGGAAGCCTATTCGGAAGCGACGATCAACATCCGCACATTGTATGATCATGAAAAAGGTCAGGTACGAATTTCAGTCGGGGATAACGGTCCGGGGATAATCGACGAAGTACGAAAAATGCTTTTTTTACAGAAGATCACAACCAAAGTGAACGGTCATGGTTATGGACTTCCCATCTGCAAAAAAATTCTTGAAAACCACAACGGCACTATTGAAGTCGATTCCGTCGTGGGACAGGGAACATCTTTCCACCTGCTGGTGCCGGCTGAGTAACGTTATTCAATCCGATGTAAAATACTTCGGTAAAATTCAGCTTCCCCTGTTACTCTGCAGCGTCAACGTCATAAATTCATTGAAAACTGCTCAAATATTTACTAAATTAATCAGCAGTATACAATCGAAGTCTTGTTGCGTAAAATCCTGTTCCGATAAAAGGTGTTTAGCAATTTTCACAATTAGTAGATTTCAAAATTTCCCATTTATCTCAAATCATTCGCACCCGTAGCTCAACTGGATAGAGCATCAGACTTCGACTCTGAGGGTTGGGGGTTCGAATCCCTCCGGGTGTACAAAATCTTAGATTTTCATTAGTATTGTCTCAGTTTCCATCAATAATGCATCCGTAGCTCAACTGGATAGAGCGTTGGCCTCCGAAGCCAAAGGTTTCGGGTTCGAATCCCGACGGGTGTACTACCTACCTGCGTTCAGCATCATATTATTTCATTCCCGCCTCAAATTTGTATTGCTTAAATCGGATTTTATTATCTTATTTCGACA
>CAZQSI010000075.1:0-11722 GCA_964596155.1 uncultured Chitinophagaceae bacterium | reverse complement strand
TACCTGTGAGTGGAATTTTAGGAAAAAAGATAGGCATGACAAGCGTGTATGACGACAACGGCGTCTCAGTGCCGTGCACCGTCATCGAAGCGGGACCTTGTTTTGTCACACAAATTAAAACCAAAGACAAAGACGGTTATGATTCGGTTCAGCTCGGATTCGATGAAAAAGCCGAACGTCTGATCACCAAACCGCTGAAGGGTCACTTCGCTAAGGCAGGATCAAAAATGCTCCGCCTGCTTCGCGAATTCAGAAACTTCAACGGCATGAAATTGGAACTCGGCCAGGAACTTCGTGTCGATGCCGTGTTTACCCAAGGCGATACGGTGGATGTTTCCGCACGGTCGAAGGGAAAAGGATTTCAGGGCGTTGTGCGCCGGCATCATTTCGGCGGCGTCGGTATGACATCGCACGGTCAATCGGACCGCGTGCGTGCTCCCGGATCAATCGGCGGTTCTTCGTATCCGTCGCGCGTGTTTAAAGGGATGCGGATGGCGGGAAGAATGGGATTCGATAATGTTACGGTGAAAAATCTGAAAGTCATCAAAGTTATTCCGGAATCAAATCTGATTCTAGTCAAGGGATCCATTCCCGGCGCAAAAAACACGTATGTCACCATTACCAAGTAATTTGTTCGCAGAAGGCATCGGCTATGAAGATTGAAGTATTAAAAAAAGACGGTACCAAGTCCGGTGAAACCGTTGAGTTGAAATCGGATATTTTTCAGATCGAACCGAATGATCACGCAATTTATATGGCGGTTCGGTCGTACTGGGCAAACCAGCGCCAGGGAACACACAAGGTGAAGGCGCGTAACGAAGTGCGCGGCGGCGGAAAAAAACCGTTTTCACAGAAAAAAACTGGACGTGCCCGTCAAGGCACCAGCCGTTCTCCGTTGATGCCGGGCGGCGGATCGATCTTCGGACCGAAACCGCACGATTATGTGGTTAAGTTGCCTGCAAAAGTAAAACGGCTCGCCAGAAAATCGGCCTGGTCGTACAAAGCAAAAGATGGTCAGATCATGGTGGTGGAAGATTTTTCATTTGAAACGCCGAAAACAAAAGAGATGACCTCCATTCTGAAATCGCTCCAGATCGGCGGGAAGAAAGTGTTGCTTTTGACCTCTGTAACTGATCTCGGTGTTCTGAAATCAGGCAGAAACATTCCGCGCCTTAATATTCTGGAAGCGGCAAAAGCGTCAACCTATGATATCCTCAATAACAATGTTGTGGTAATCCAGAAAAGCGGCATCGACATTATCAACAAAACATTTGCAAACTAACAGATAACGGCAGCGATTATGGCATCAATATTAATAACACCTTTATTGACCGAAAAAATGACGGCATTGACTGCAAAACGTCAGTACGCATTTAAAGTGGACCAGAGTGCGAACAAAATCACCATCGCAAAAGCCGTCGAGAAAAAATTCAATGTGAATGTCACCAGCATCCGGACGACCAATATGAAGGGCAAGACGAAATCGCAGATGACAAAGCGCGGCCGCATTACGGGACGTTGCAGCGATTGGAAGAAGGCGATCGTCACGCTGAAAGACGGTCAAACAATTGATTTTCTGGCTAACGTTTAACGGGAAGAGCGAGTTATGGCATTACGAAAATTAAAACCTACGACGGCAGCAACACGGTATTACTCCATTGCTACCTTTGAAGAGATCACGAAATCGACGCCGGAAAAATCTTTGCTCGAAAAGATTTCAAAGTCCGGCGGACGCAATCATCACGGCCGGGTTACATCGCGGCATCGCGGCGGCGGACATAAGCGCCGGTACCGCGTTATCGATTTTAAGCGCGACAACAGAAACATTGAAGGCAAAGTCGCTTCGATCGAGTACGATCCGAACCGGTCATCCTACATTGCGTTGGTACATTATGTAAACGGCGACAAGCGGTATATCCTTGCTCCGAACGGACTCAAAGTCGGAACAGTGGTCGTTGCAAGCGAAACCGCAGATCCGGTCACCGGCAATGCGCTTCCGCTCCGTGCAATTCCTGTGAACACGATGATTCACAATATTGAGCTTCGTCCCGGCAAAGGCGGACAAGTTGCGCGAAGCGCCGGCAATTATGCGACGGTGCAGGCAAAAGAAGGCCGGTTCGTTCTTCTCAAATTCCCTTCGGGCGAAGCGAGAAACGTGCTTGCAGAATGCTATGC
The DNA here is from genome assembly GCA_964596155.1 of uncultured Chitinophagaceae bacterium. GTDB lineage: Bacteria > Bacteroidota > Ignavibacteria > UBA10030 > UBA8401 > UBA8401. Next base: position 9,547 of record CAZQSI010000075.1, on the reverse strand, counting down.
AACCATCGGTCAGTTGGGTAACATCGATCATGAAAACATCAGTATCGGAAAAGCGGGCCGTTCACGATGGCTCGGCATTCGTCCGTATGTTCGCGGTGTTGCCATGAATCCGGTCGATCATCCGATGGGCGGCGGTGAAGGAAAAACCTCCGGCGGCGGACAGCCTGTAAGTCCGTGGGGTCAAAAAGCAAAAGGTTTGAAAACACGAAAACGAAAAAAACAATCCAGCAAATACATCATAAAGCGTCGAAAGTAATCACGAGTTCATTATGAGTCGTTCCCTCAAAAAAGGTCCTTACATTGACGCGCGTCTGCTTAAAAAAGTTGAAGCGCTGAATAAATCGAACAAAAAGCAGGTGATCAAGACGTGGTCGCGTTCATGCACCATTTCTCCTGAGTTTGTCGGTCACACGTTCGCTGTGCATAACGGAAACAAATTCATTCCGGTCTATGTGCAGGAAGCGATGGTCGGACACAAGCTGGGTGAATTTGCGCCTACACGTATTTTCCGCGGGCATCCCGGTCTGAGAACCGAAGCAGCGGCGTAATCATTTTTTCTGGAGTCAAGAACACATGGAAGCACGAGCATTACAACGATTTGTGGGAACATCGCCGCGCAAGATGCGGATCGTCATCGATTTAATCCGCGGCAAGTCGGTCGGTGAAGCAATGAACATTCTTCACTTTCAGCCGAAGCACGCCGCGAAGTCGGCGGAAAAAGTTCTTCGGTCGGCTGTTTCTAATTTTCAAAACAAAGATGCCAATGCCGGCGTCAGCACGGACGATCTGGTGATCAAAGAAGTGTACGTTAACGGCGGTGCGCAGATGAAACGCATTCTTCCGGCGCCCATGGGCCGTGCATACAGAATGATCAAACGATCGCATCATCTGACGATTGTCGTCGATAAACGAGCATCCAAAAAAAAATAATTTTCATCTGAGGAGTTACTTTGGGACAAAAAATTAATCCGGTCGGTTTTCGTTTGGGAGTCATCAAAGGATGGGACTCAAACTGGTATGACGAAAAAAATTATGCCGGGAAACTTCAGGAAGATATGATGGTGCGGAATTATCTCCGCAACCGTTTGAAAAAAGCCGGTGTATCAAAAATCTTGATCGAGCGGACCCCAAAAAATGCCCGCATCACCATTAACACATCGCGGCCCGGTGTTGTGATCGGAAAAAGCGGAAAAGAAATCGGACAGCTCGAAGAGGAATTGAAGAAAGTAACGAATAAGGAAGTAAAAATTCTCATCAGCGAGATTAAGCGTCCCGAACTGGATGCACAGCTCGTTGCGGAAAATATCGCATCGCAACTTGAAGGCAGAATCGCATTCCGTCGCGCCATGAAACAGGCGATTACCGCGGCAATGCGCATGGGTGCGGAAGGCATTCGTGTGAAGTGCGGCGGACGGCTGGGCGGCGCTGAAATCGCCCGGACAGAGCAGTATAAAGAGGGAAGAATTCCGCTGCACACACTCCGCGCCGATATTGATTATGCGCATGCGGAAGCAGCAACCATCTACGGAAAAATCGGCGTTAAAGTGTGGATCTGCAAAGGCGAAGTGCTGGATCGTTCGGCAAAATAAATTGAACTGCAACTGGAGTACTGAATTATGTTAATGCCAAAAAGAGTCAAGTTTAGAAAAGCACAGCGCGGACGGATGAGCGGCGTCGCTACCCGCGGCGCAACGGTTGCGTTCGGAGACTACGGTCTGAAAGCAATGGAACCGGGCTGGATTTCCGCCCGTCAGATTGAAGCGGCGCGTGTTGCATTGACCAGGTTGATGAAACGCGAAGGCAAAGTCTGGATCCGTATTTTTCCTGACAAGCCGGTGACGAAAAAGCCCGCAGAAACCCGTATGGGTAGCGGAAAAGGCGCTCCGGAATTCTGGGTCGCCGTGGTAAAGCCGGGACGCATCATGTTCGAAGTCGGCGGCATTAAGAAAGAACTTGCACAGGAAGCGCTGAAGCTGGCAACACACAAGCTGCCGATTAAAACAAAATTTGTCTCACGTATCGACCTTGCAGCGTAGGAGCAGAGCATGAAAACACAAGAATTACGTCAAATGTCAAATGATGAAATCGCAAAGCGCATCGAGGAAAATCTTGAAACGCTGGCAGCAATGAAATTTCAGAAAGCAACCAGTCAGGTTGAAAAAACATCCCAATTCACGGCATTGCGCAAGGACATCGCGCGGATGAAAACGATCATTCGCGAACGAGAACTCGGCACCGCCAACGTTGAAGCAAAGTAAGAGAAGAGAAAACTCAATGGAAGCACGAAATAACCGCAGAACCCGGACAGGAAAAGTCATCAGCACCAAGATGGAAAAAAGCATCATTGTGTCGATTGAGCGCAAGGTGGCCCATCCCTTGTATAAAAAATATTTCAAGAGAACCACGAAGTTTTATGCGCATGATGAAAAAAACGAAGCCGGTGTCGGTGATACGGTGAAGATTATGGAAACACGGCCGCTCAGCAAATTGAAACGCTGGCGTTTGGTCGAGATTGTTAACAAAGCAAAATAATTGACCGCGAGTCGCTAGAAAGTCGGAGACGAACATGATTCAGGAAGAAACTAATTTAGTTGTTGCAGATAATTCGGGTGCGAAGAAGGTCCGGTGCATCAGGGTCCTCGGAGGGCACGACCGTCGGTATGCATCCGTCGGCGACCTCGTTGTCGTTTCCGTTAAATCTGCCATTTCAGGCGCCGGCGTGAAAAAAGGAGAAGTTTCCCGCGCCGTGGTCGTGCGCACCACGAAGGAAATCGGCCGCAAAGACGGTTCGTACATCCGGTTTGATGAAAATGCCGTCGTGTTGATCAATCAACAGAATGAACCGCGCGGCACCCGAATTTTCGGACCCGTGGCACGCGAACTTCGCGAACGTCAATTCATGAAAATCGTATCACTGGCTCCTGAAGTATTGTAGCCGAGACTGAGAAAGAGAAGAAGTCATGCATATAAAGAAAAATGATATCGTCCATGTGATTGCCGGCAACGCCAAGGGAAAAGAAGGAAAAGTTCTTAAGGTGTTTCCCGAAACAAACAGAGTAATCGTTGAAGGCGTCAACATCATGAAGCGCCATACGCGTCCCTCGCAGGATAACCCTCAGGGCGGCGTGGTACAAAAGGAAGCGCCGATCCATTCGTCCAACGTGATGATCAAGGATCCGAAGACCGGCGAAAAAACCCGCATCGGATATTCACGCACAACAGATTCCGTCAGCGGCAAAAAGAAAGTAATGCGCATCGCTCAAAAGAGCGGAGATTTGTTCTAATTTTTTCATCGGTGCCCCGCGAATAACGTGGCACACAATTAACTTACTACGACAATGGCAAAAGAAGCGAAGCAGCAAAAAGAAGAAAAAAAGAAAGGCCCTGCGGTACGAGAAAAAGGCGTGTATCCGCGGCTGGCTGAAAAATACAAAAAAGACATTATCCCTGCCCTGATGAAGCAGTTCAATTATCAGAATGTGATGCAGGTGCCGAAACTGGAAAAAATTTCCGTTAACGTCGGCGTGGGCCAGGCCACTCAGGATGCCAAATTGCTTGATGTCGCTGTTGCAGAACTGGAACTCATTACGGGACAGAAAGCGGCAATTACCAAAGCAAAAAAAGCTATTTCCAATTTCAAACTCCGGCAAAATCTTCCGATCGGTGCCCGTGTGACGCTGCGCGGACAGATGATGTATGAATTTCTCGACCGTTTGATCAGTTTGGCGATGCCCCAGATCCGTGATTTCCGCGGAATCTCGGACCGGTCATTCGACGGCCGCGGCAACTACACCCTCGGAATTAAAGAACAAATTATTTTTCCTGAGATCGATGCCGACCGGGTGACAAAAATCTCCGGCATGGATATCACGTTCGTCACAACGGCTGAGACGGATATGGAAGCGATGGAGTTGCTGAAATTATTCGGCGTTCCATTCGTGAAACGCGAACAGCCGGTTGCAAAAGCAAGCTAAAGGAATACTATGGCAAAACTCAGTTCAATAGCCCGTCAAAAACGCCGGGAAAAATTAGTGGCAAAATATGCCGCCAAGCGCAAAGAGTTAATCGAACAGGGAGATATGGACGCACTGCGTCTGCTTCCCCGGGACAGCAATCCGACCAGACTTCACAACCGCTGTTTCCAAACCGGCAGAACGCGCGGCTTCTCGCGGAAGTTCGGTCTGGGACGCATGGCGTTTCGAAAGTTGGCGCACGAAGGGAAAATACCCGGCCTGACCAAGGCAAGCTGGTAACACAAAATTTTTAACAGAAGGTTTACATAATGGCTCACTCAGATCCTATTGCAGATTATCTTACGCGGCTTCGGAATGCAATTCAAGCCAAGCATAAAAAAGTCGAGATCCCGGCTTCCAATGTAAAAAAAGAGATCACCCGTATTCTCTCGGAGAATAAGCTCATCAATAAATACGATGTCGTGGAAGACGAAAAACAGGGTGTCATTCGCATCGCGTTGAAATATTACGCGGGATCGAATGTCATCAAAGGTTCGCGCAGAGTGAGCACACCCGGACGCCGCGTGTACCGTCAGGTTGAGGATCTTCCGCGGGTCAGCAACGGTTTGGGATTAGCCATTGTGTCGACATCAAAAGGATTGATGTCCGACAAACAGGCGCGTAAAGAAAATGTCGGCGGGGAAGTGCTCTGCCTAATTTGGTAATAAGGAGTATACATCGTGTCACGAATTGGAAAAAAAATTATATCGGTTCCCAGCGGCGTGACAATTTCCGTGAATAACGGGGTTGTGACCGTCAAGGGGAAAAGCGGCGAAATGAAAGCATCACTGCATGCCAATGTCGGTGTCGAAATCAACGGGAGTGAAGTGACGGTAACCCGGAAGACGGAAGAGCGGATGAACAGGGCGATCCACGGCACCACCCGCGCGAACATAGCCAACATGGTGAAAGGTGTTTCGGAAGGATTCACGAAGAAGCTGGAACTGGTCGGTGTAGGATACAAAGCGGAAATGAAGGGAAAAAATCTTGCGCTCGCGCTCGGATTTTCCCATCCGATTATTTTCCGCGCGCCTGAATCCGTGAAGATCGAAACACCGACGCAGACAAGCATCATGATCAGCGGATATGACAAGCAGCTGGTCGGACTCGTCGCCGCAAAAATCAGATCGTTCAAACTTCCCGAGCCGTACAAAGGAAAGGGAGTTAAATACGAAGGTGAAATTCTCCGCCGCAAAGCAGGAAAAACTGCGGCAAGTTCGAAATAAAATATTTGTGAATTGACTTATGATTAAAAAAGACACGACAAAAAGACGCTTACGCATTAAACAGACGATCCGGAAAAGAATTTTCGGATCGACCGAACGCCCGCGCTTCTCGGTGTACCGCAGCCTGAACGATATTTACGGCCAAATCATCGACGACACAACGGGAACCACGCTCGTGGCTCTGTCGACGAATTCCAAAGAGATAAAACAGGACGTTGCCGCCGCAAAGACTAAAGTGGAAAAAAGTTCGCTCGTGGGAAAACTGCTTGCGAAAAAGGCGATCGAAAAAAACATCAACGCCGTTGTGTTCGATCGAAACGGATACTTGTATCATGGACGCGTGAAAGCTTTTGCTGACGGTGCACGCGAAGGCGGATTGAAATTCTAAACCTGCTTGTCGTGCTGTCCCATTGTCGTGTCGTCCAATGGCAGGACAGCGCCCTTTGGAGGCGTTAATCCAGGTTCGAATCCTGGCACGACAGCACACTTACTTAAAAAATTTATTGTGAGGAGTTACCTTGGCTCGAATTAAAACAAGCGATCTCGATTTGAAAGACAAACTGGTCCACATCAACCGTGTCGCCAAAGTGGTGAAGGGCGGACGACGGTTCAGCTTCAACGCAATCGTGGTGGTCGGCGACGGCAACGGATTCGTCGGCATCGGACTCGGAAAAGCCAACGAAGTTGCCGATGCAATTTCCAAGGGAACGGACGATGCAAAGAAAAATGTCGTGAAGGTTCCGTTGATCAACGGCACTGTTCCGCATGACGCGCTTGGAAAATACGGAGCGGGTAAGGTTCTTCTTCGCCCCGCAGCTCCCGGAACCGGATTGATCGCCGGCGGCGGTGTTCGCGCCGTTCTGGAGATGGCCGGTGTAAAGGATATTTTGACGAAACAGATGGGTTCCGCAAATCCGCATAACGTGGTCAAAGCGACATTGCGGGCGCTGCTCTCGATGCGCGATGCGCGCATGGTGGCGGCAGAACGGGGAATTTCAGTCCAGGAACTTTTTCAAAACTAACGAGAGTGTGAATGATCATGGCAGCGCCGAAAAAAATCAAAATAACCCAGAAGGTCAGCATCATCGACACACTGGCAAAACACAAAGCGACCATCAAAGCGCTCGGCCTCGGCCGTCCTAACTATTCCGTGGTGCACACCGAAACACCGCAGATCCGCGGAATGATCAATGCTGTCCGTCATTTGGTGACAGTCGAAGAAGTAAAATCATAATCAGTTGTATTGAAGTCCCCTGCACTGCTGCAGGCATGCGAGCTCCGGCTCCGGGGCGTTAGTATCAATCAGGAGAACGAGATGTCAAATATACTCAGCAATTTACGGTATGCACCGGGTTCACGCAAAAAAAGAAAACGCATCGGCCGCGGACAAGGTTCGGGTCACGGCGGAACGTCCACACGCGGTCATAAAGGCCAGGGGTCGCGTTCCGGTTCGGGTTTAAAAAGAAATTTTGAAGGCGGACAGATGCCGCTCGTTCGGCGTCTTCCGAAGTTCGGATTCACTCCCCGCAATCGCACGGAATATTCCGTTGTCAACGTTGCCATGCTGCAAAAGTATGTGGACGACAAGCGCATCGCCGACGGCATCGTCACTCCGGAAGTCCTCTATACGGTAGGGATCGTTTCCGACAAACGGTCGCCGGTAAAAATTCTCGGTGACGGTGATCTGAAAGCATCGCTGAAGGTCACCGCTCACAAATTCAGCAAATCAGCGGTTGAAAAAATCTCGAAAGCCGGCGGAACAACGACCGAAATTTCAACGACAAAAGCCGCAGACTAACTTAATCTGAAAAGTATCGATGAGTAATTTCACAGACAGTTTCAGAAATATTTTTAAGATCGAAGAACTCCGAACGCGGCTGCTGTTTACCGCCAGTCTTCTGATCGTTGTCCGAATCGGATCTCACGTGACGCTTCCCGGTGTTGACGCCGGGGTGCTTGCCGATGCCATGCGCAATCAGTCGAGCAATACGCTGTTCGGATTGTATGACCTCTTTGTCGGCGGCGCGTTCAGCAATGCCGCCATTTTTGCTCTCGGCATCATGCCGTATATCAGCGCGTCCATTATCATTCAGCTGCTCGGCGCCGTAGTTCCTTTTTTCCAGAAACTGCAAAAGGAAGGCGAAACAGGCCGGAAAAAAATTAATCAATACACCCGGCTCGGAACGGTCGTAATTTCGTTTCTTCAGGCATGGGGCGTCAGTGTCCGTCTTGAAAGTTTGAATGCGAACGGTATTCCCATTGTCCCGATAGAAGTGCAGGGATTATATTTTGCCTTCAGCACGATGATATTTTTAACCGCCGGTACGATGTTCATGATGTGGCTGGGCGAACAGATTACGGAGCGGGGTATCGGAAACGGAATATCGTTAATTATCTTTATCGGCATTATCGCATTGTTTCCGCATGCGGTGCTCGACGAAATTCAGCTCGTCAGCTCGGGTGCACGGCCGATAATTATTGAATTAATCATCTGGGCGGCAATGCTGTTGATTATTGCGGGTGTCATTCTGGTTACTCAGGGTACGCGCCGAATTCCCGTGCAATATGCAAAACGACTTGTCGGACGGAAAGTGTACGGCGGCGTAACGCAATATATTCCGATGCGTGTGAACACAGCCGGAGTTATGCCGATCATTTTCGCACAATCGCTGATGTTTATTCCCAGCACGATTCTGACCTTTTTTCCCGATAGTGAATTTGTCGGTTCGATTGCGGGCTATCTGGAATATACATCGTTGACCTATTCGTTCTTCTACGGCTTAATGATCGTGTTCTTTACATATTTTTACACTGCGATTGCTTTCAATCCGTCCGATGTTGCGGATAACATGCAGAAGAACGGCGGATTTATTCCCGGTATACGACCCGGAAAACATACATCGGATTTTATCGACAATATCCTGACGAAAATCACTCTTCCCGGTTCCATCTTTTTGGCAATCGTGGCTGTGCTTCCGGCATTTATGGTCCGGATGGGAATCACGTCAAGTTTCGCGTCGTTTTTCGGCGGAACCAGTTTGCTGATTATTGTCGGTGTGGCGCTTGATTCATTGCAGCAAATCGAATCACACCTAATGATGCGTCATTACGACGGATTTATGAAGAGCGGCAAGATTAAAGGACGTATCGGCAGGTAATGGCTATTCATCTTAAATCTCCTGCCGAAATTGAATTCATGAGGGAGAGCTGCAGGATCGTCGGGGATGTGATTAAACTTGTGCAGACGCATGTGAAACCGGGAGTGACAACTGGAGAGTTGGACCGCATGGCGGAGGATTATGTGAGAAGTTGCGGAGCCGTGCCGGCGTTCAAAGGATACGGAGCAGATCCCAAAAATCTTTTTCCGGCAACATTGTGTGTGTCGATTGACAGCGAGGTGGTGCACGGGATTCCGGGAAACAGAGTGTTGCGCGAAGGGGAAATCGTTTCGATCGATGTCGGAGCAAAAAAAAACGGATTTTACGGAGACGGGGCGTTCACATTTCCGGTCGGCGTGGTCAGCGACGAAAAACGGAAGCTGATGAGGGTGACGAAAGAAGCGTTGGAACGAGCGGTTGAACAAGCGGTGGATGGAAACAGAATAGGCGACATCTCCCATGCCGTGCAGTCGTTTGTGGAAGCAGAGGGATTTTCGATCGTTCGGGATCTCGTCGGACACGCCGTTGGAAGAGACCTGCACGAAGATCCGCAGGTTCCCAATTACGGTAAAGCAGGAAAAGGAACGGTGCTGAAGGAAGGTATGACGCTTGCCATCGAACCAATGGTCAATGCGGGCAACTATAAAGTGATGACAGCTCCTGACGGATGGACGATACTGACACAGGACGGAAGACCGTCGGCCCATTATGAATATACCGTGGTGGTCCGAAAAGGTAAAGCAGAAGTGTTAACTATATATCATTAATGGCAAAACAGGACGCAATTAAAATTGACGGAGTCATCACGGAAACATTGCCGAACGCAACGTTTCGTGTGAAGCTGGATAACGGGCACGAAATTCTGGCGCACATCTCCGGCAAAATGCGAATGCACTACATTAAAATTCTGGTCGGAGACAAAGTGACGGTTGAACTTTCGCCGTATGATTTAACAAAGGGCAGAATTACGTATCGCTACAAATAAGGTTTAATAAAGGGAAGACAATGAAAGTCCGTGCATCAGTAAAAAAGATCTGTGAGAACTGCAAGATCATCCGCCGCAAAGGGAAAGTGATGGTTATTTGCAAGAAAAATCCAAAACACAAGCAACGTCAAGGTTAATATTTAGGAGAGTAATCAGTGGCACGTA
>CAZQSI010000074.1:0-11793 GCA_964596155.1 uncultured Chitinophagaceae bacterium | reverse complement strand
TAGCGGTCTCCAAAACCGTTGGTTGGGGGTTCGAGTCCCTCCACCCGTGCAGAAGTATCAGGGTTAATATGAAAGAAAAAATAATAAACTTCTTTGCCGACGTCTACAAAGAGATGAGTAAAGTGACCTGGCCGACACAAAAGGAACTTCAGGAATCAACCATGGTTGTTCTTGGCGTGTGTGCCGTCATCGCTGCATTCGTTTATGTCGTGGACACGATCGTCAGTCAAGTCATCAAGGGAATATTTTAAGTGGTGGAATCAGCCGTTACACATCGATGGTATGTTGTCCGTACCTACTCGGGTCATGAGAACAAGGTGAAGCTCGCGATCGAAAACGAGACGAAAGAGCTGGGCCTTGAAGAAAAGATCACCCGGATTCTTATTCCCGCCGAAAAGATTTTTGAAGTGAAGGACGGAAAGAAGAAGAGCAAGACAAAGAATTTTTTCCCGGGATATATTCTCGTCGAAGCGGTGCTTGATGAAAAGACGAAGCATCTCATTCTCAATACGCCGTCGGTGCTGAGTTTTGTCGGCACAAAAGACCGCCCCGTTCCGCTGCAGCCGGATGAAGTAAAACGACTGATCGGAAAGATTGAGGAAAAGAAAGAGGACGGGACGGAAGTCGAACGCATGGAAATACCGTTTCATGTCGGCGAACCGGTGAAGATCATCAGCGGACAATTTCATAATTTCACCGGATTCGTGCAGGAGATAAACGCGGAAAAACTCCGCCTGAAAGTGATGGTCAGCATCTTTGGACGGAAAACGCCGATCGAACTTGACTTCAGTCAGGTCGAAATTGAAAAATAAAACATTAATGCACTTTAACAGAGAATAAAACTTATGGCAAAGAAAGTCGTTGGATTCATTAAGCTTCAAATCCCTGCAGGTCAGGCAAACCCCGCACCTCCGGTCGGACCGGCGCTCGGCCAAAAAGGCGTAAACATTATGGAGTTCTGCAAGCAGTTTAATGCACGGACTCAATCGTCTGCCGGATTGATCATTCCCGTGGTCATTACCGTGTTTTCGGACAAATCGTTTACGTTCATCACCAAAACACCTCCCGCGGCGGTGCTGTTGATTAAAGCAGCGAAAGTCCCGAAGGGATCAGGCGAACCGAACCGTGTGAAAGCAGGGAAAGTAACAAAAGCGCAGGTGAAGGAAATTGCAGCAATGAAAATGCCCGATCTGAACACAGACGATATCGAATCGGCTATGAGCATGATCGAAGGCACCGCAAAAAGTCTCGGAATTACAGTCGAAGGTTAATCATCTATTATAGTGGGAGTTGCGCCTCGAGTGCAACGTTTGCACCACAAAGGAGAACACATGGCTCACGGTAAGAAATTCAACAATGCAGTAAAGAAATTTGACGGAAAAAAGATTTACTCGGTGGATGAAGCGGTCGGAATTGTAAAAGAAATTGCATCGGCAAAGTTCAACGAATCGGTCGATGTCGCCGTCCGGCTCGGCGTCGATCCGAAAAAAGCTGATCAGGCGGTTCGCGGAACCGTTGCCCTTCCTCACGGAATCGGAAAATCGGTGCGCGTGCTTGTGATGGCAAAACCTCCGAAAGATGCCGAAGCGAAAGCAGCCGGTGCCGATCATGCGGGACTTGAAGAATATGTGGAGAAGATCAAGGGCGGATGGGCGGATATCGATGTGATTATTGCCACCCCCGATGTGATGGTGGAAGTGGGAAAATTAGGAAAAATCCTCGGACCCCGGGGACTGATGCCGAATCCCAAAAGCGGCACCGTGACACTCGATGTTGCAACAGCAGTAAAAGAAGTGAAGGCGGGAAAGATCGAATTTCGTGTTGACAAAGCAGGCGTGCTGCATGCAACAATCGGGAAAGTGAACTTTGAAAAAGAAAAACTTGCCGACAACATCAAGGCCTTCCTCGCGACGGTAGGGAAATTGAAACCGTCCACCTCCAAAGGTCAATATGTGAAAAGTATTTTTATTTCGTCAACGATGGGACCGAGCGTTCAGATCGACCGAACGGTTGTCCAGTCGTAATATCAGAATTTACGCACTCAATAACTCATAATCCGATATGATGCCTCGTGAAAAAATCGAGGGCTTCTCATTGTATCATCATTAACGAAGCACATAACAATGAACAAATCAGAAAAAGAACAAATTGTAGCCGAAATTCAGGAGATGGTCTCCAAGGCTCAGGGCATGTTCTTTACTGATTTTGCAGGGATCAATGTGGAAGATATCACCAAACTCCGCAGTGAATTCCGAAAATCCGGTATTGAATATAGAGTAGTCAAAAATACGCTTGCGAAGATCGCATTGAAAAATGTGACCGGGTATGATTCCGTTCAGGATAAGCTCGTCGGTCCGACCGGAATTGCGTTTGCGTATGAAGATGCGGCAGCACCGGCAAAAATCATTCAAAAATTCAAAGAGAAAAACGATAAGTTTGCCGTAAAAGTCTGTGTCGTTGAAAAGCAGGTGTATGACGGTTCCAAATTGAAGGAACTTGCAGCACTGCCATCGCGGCCGGAAATTGTGGCAAGCATTCTCGGATCGATCAACGCTCCGGTCTCAGGCATCGTTGGTTCCATCAACGCCGTGATCAGAGATGTTGTCGGCGTTCTCGATGCCATTGAAAAGAAAAAAGCCGCGTGATAGACCATCCCGCAGAACAATGAATGTCAAAATAACGTATTAAGGAGAAACAACAATGTCAGCAGTAGCAGAATTAGTAGAAAAAATTGAAAAACTCACCCTTCTCGAAGCCGTTGAACTGAAAAAGGCTCTCGAAGAAAAATTCGGCGTCTCCGCAGCAGCGCCGGTGATGATGGCAGCCGCACCGGCAGCCGGAGCAGCACCGGCAGCAGAAGCACAGACGGAATTTACCGTTGAATTGACCGACAGCGGCGCTCAGAAAATCAATGTGATCAAAGTCGTTCGCGAAGCGACCGGCCTCGGCTTGAAAGAAGCCAAAGATCTCGTTGACGGAGCACCGAAAACCGTTAAGGAAGGTCTGAACAAAGCGGATGCAGAAGCATTGAAAAAGAAACTCGAAGAAGCCGGCGCAAAAGTTGCGTTGAAGTAATTCTTTAGAACCTTTTTCACCTGTCTGTAATGCACCATATCGAACATTCTATTGAATACTGAATGAATCCGAGCCGATAGTTCCGTTGTTGCAAAAAAACGGAACGTCGGCTTGTGTATTCTTTTGTCTGTTCGATTCGAAACGGTGCTGTTGCTGTAAAAAAAGTTTTCTCATTGTTCATCGCTCTGCGTTGAACTGCACATTTCACTAACCAACATCATCATCAGGTGTACGGCCTGAAGGAGTGATTGAGTTGAAGAGCCAATCCCGATTACATCTCGACCCGAAAACCGGTCGACATAGTTTTGGAACCATCACCGAAGTTGTCGAATATCCCGATCTGCTGAACGTGCAGCTCGAATCATTCGAACAGTTTCTGCAGGAAAAAACATCCCCGAACAAACGAAAACCGAAAGGTCTTCAGCAGGTATTTCTGCAGAATTTTCCGATTACCGATACGCGCGAAAATTTTCTGCTGGAGTTTGTTGAATATTATGTAGAGAAGGCGAAATACACCGTTCGCGAATGTCAGGAACGCGGTTTGACCTATGCCGTTCCTCTCAAAGCAAAACTGCGGCTGTCGCAAAAGGCGGAAAACGGAGAAGGGTACAGCGACACCATCGAGGATATCGTCTATCTCGGAAACCTTCCGTACATGACCGACCGGGGAACATTTATCATCAACGGAGCGGAGCGGGTTATCGTCAGCCAGCTGCACAGGTCTCCGGGAGTGTTCTTCAGCGAATCGACCCATCCCAACGGTACGCCGATTTACTCGGCCCGCATCATTCCGTTCCGCGGCTCGTGGGTTGAATTTGCTACGGATATCAACAATGTGATGTATGCATACATCGACAGGAAAAAGAAATTCCCCGTGACGACGCTGCTGCGTGCGCTGGGCTATTCCTCCGATGACGAAATTATGGAACTGTTCGACCTTGTCGAAGAAGTGAAAGTTTCCGATATCGATCTGAAAGAATATGTGGGACGGATCATTTGCGGCGATGTGGTCGACCGGAAGACGGGCGAAATCATCATCAACAAAGATACGCTCGTGACGGACGAGACGGTGAAAAAGATCAAGAAATCGGAGATCAAAAAAATCCGTTTCCTCAAATCCGAAGAATCCGGCAATCGCTCCGTGATCGCAAACACGATCATGAAGGATGCGGTGCACAGCGAAGAAGATGCGCTTGAGACAATCTACCGGCAGCTCCGCTCCGGCGATGCACCGGATCTCGAAACGGCAAAAAGTCTGATTGACAAGCTGTTCTTTAATCCGAAACGGTACGATCTCGGCGATGTGGGACGTCACCGCATCAATGCAAAATTAAAACTCGACATCAGCGAATCGGTTACGACGCTGACCAAAGAAGATATCATTGCGATCATCCGCTACCTGCTCGATCTGAAGCAGGGAAAAACAACGGTGGACGACATCGATCATCTCGGCAACCGCCGGATCCGCACTGTCGGCGAGCAAATCTCCGCACAGTTTAACATCGGATTGGCCAGAATGACGCGTACGATCCGCGAGCGTCTGAATGTGCGTGATCAGGAAAAGATCGCTCCGGGCGATTTGGTCAATGCCCGTACGATCACCAGCGTCATCAATACCTTTTTCGGAACAAATCAGCTTTCCCAGTATATGGATCAAACCAATCCTCTGGCGGAGCTGACGAACAAACGCCGTATGTCCGCGCTTGGACCGGGCGGTTTGACGCGCGAACGCGCCGGTTTCGAAGTTCGTGACGTTCACTATACGCATTACGGCCGGCTCTGTCCGATCGAAACGCCGGAAGGACCGAATATTGGTTTGATCTCCTCGCTTTCCATGCATGCCCGCGTGAATGAATACGGATTTTTGGAAACGCCGTACCGCGTGGTGAAGAAAGGACGCGTTACCGATGAAATCGAATATCTGAACGCGGAAAAGGAAGACGAATATACCATCGCCCAGGCAAACGCTCTGATCGACGACAAAGGAAAGTTTCTGATGGACCGCATTAAGAGCAGAAAAGCGGGTGACTTTGTCGTTCAGCCTCCGGAAGATATGGAATATATGGACGTTGCTCCGACGCAGATTGTCAGCGCCGCTGCGGCGTTGATTCCATTTCTCGAACATGACGACGCTAACCGCGCATTGATGGGTTCAAACATGCAGCGCCAGGCAGTTCCGTTGCTTCGCCCGGAAGCGCCGATCGTCGGCACCGGGTTGGAACAGAAAATTGCACGCGATTCCCGTACCTGCGTCATCGCAGAACGGGCCGGCATTGTCGAAAACGTCTCCGGCGAGAAAATCACGGTGCTCTACGATATTGACGAAGATAATGTGGAGCAGCTGATCAGTTTTGAAGACAAACGCAGAGTTGAGTACCGCCTCGTCAAATTCTTCAGAACAAACCAGGATACCGGTTTGAATCAAAAACCGATTGTCGTTCCCGGACAGCGCTTTAAAAAAGGCGATGTGCTGGCGGACGGCTGTGCGACGGATCAGGGTGAACTGGCGCTCGGCAGAAATCTGCTGGTGGCGTTCATGCCGTGGCGCGGTTATAACTTTGAAGACGCGATCATCATGAACGAACGAATCGTTGCAGAGGATGTGTTTACCTCCGTTCATATCGAAGAGTTCGAATTGCAGGTGCGCGATACAAAACGCGGCGAAGAGGAACTCACGCGAGAAATTCCGAACGTCAGCGAAGAAGCAACGAAGGATCTCGATGAAAACGGCATTATCCGCATCGGTGCGGAAGTGAAAGAGGGAGATATCCTGATCGGAAAAATCACGCCGAAGGGCGAGACCGATCCGACGCCGGAAGAAAAACTGTTGAAAGCGATCTTCGGCGATAAGGCCGGCGATGTGAAAGATGCATCGTTGAAAGCGCCGCCGGGTATGAAAGGCATCGTCATTTCGACGAAACTCTTCAGCCGCAAAAAGAAAGATGCCGACACGAAGAAGGAAGACAAGAAACGTCTCGACATTCTGGATAAGGTTCACAAACAGAACATCGACACGCACTATGAAAAGCTTGCCCGCAAACTCGGGCTGCTGCTCGAAGGCGAAAAGTCAACCGGTGTCCGGAATCTCGACGGCGACATGATTTTCCGGAGCGGAACGCAGTTCAAAATGGAAACGTTTGCCGGATATGATAAACTCGACACACTCGATCCGAAACAGGACTGGGTGGAAGAACGCAGAAAGAACAATCTGATCGAAAAAATCTATCAGAATTATTTTGATACGCTGACGCATATTGAAGAAGCGTACAAACATGAAAAGAACAAGATTACGATCGGCGACGAACTGCCTCCGGGCATCGTGCAGCTGGCCAAAGTGTATGTCGCCAAAAAACGGAAATTATCTGTCGGCGATAAAATGGCCGGCCGCCACGGCAACAAGGGTGTCGTTGCCGCGGTTGTTCCTGCCGAGGATATGCCGTTCACACCCGATGGCCGGTCGGTGGACATCGTGCTGAATCCGCTCGGTGTTCCGTCGCGTATGAACATCGGTCAGCTGTTTGAAACAGCGCTCGGCTGGGCCGGAAAAGCGCTCGGAATAAAGTATGCAACGCCGATTTTCGACGGCGCAAGCTGGGAAGATGTCCAGGAAGAGCTGAAAAAAGCCGAACTGAATATCGATTCCCGCAGCACGCTGCTGGACGGACGAACAGGAGAAACATTCGATCAGCAGGTAACGGTCGGACAGATTTACATGCTCAAACTCTCTCACCTTGTGGATGACAAAATCCACGCACGCTCGATCGGACCGTATTCGCTGATTACGCAGCAGCCGCTCGGAGGTAAAGCGCAGTTCGGCGGTCAGAGATTCGGAGAGATGGAAGTGTGGGCGCTTCAGGCGTACGGTGCATCACACGTACTGCAGGAAATGCTTACCGTCAAGTCCGACGACGTGATGGGACGCGCAAAAGTTTACGAAGCGATTGTTAAGGGAGAGAATCAGCCGGAGGCGAACATTCCCGAATCGTTCAACGTGCTTGTGCGCGAACTGCAGGGTCTCGGCTTAGAAGTGAAAATTGATTAAGACATGAATTGATGAACGGAATGTTCCGTTCATCAACAATAAACAAATGGAGAGTAGAATCTATGTTCCGCTCAAATGACAGCAAGGCGACAAAATTATTTTCCCGCATCAGCATCAGTCTCGCATCATCCGACGCGATTTTGACACGGTCGTACGGCGAAGTAACAAAGCCGGAAACGATCAACTACCGGTCATTCCGTCCGGAACGCGACGGTCTTTTCTGCGAGCGCATTTTCGGACCGACGCGGGATTGGGAATGTTATTGCGGTAAATACAAACGGATCCGGTATAAAGGGATTATTTGCGATCGTTGCGGTGTTGAAGTAACGCAGAAAAGTGTCCGCCGCGAGCGGATGGGTCACATCGCCCTCGCTGTGCCGATCGTTCATATCTGGTATTTCCGTTCGCTCCCGAGCAAGATCAGTTATATCCTCGGCATCAGCAACAAGGATCTCGAAAAGATCGTCTATTACGAATCGTATGTCGTGACGAATCCGGGCACGACCGGTCTGCAGCAGAAGGATTTGATCACCGAAGACCAATATTTTGAAATTCTCTCTTCGCTTCCCGAAAAGAATCAGGATCTGGAAGACGACGATCCGAAGAAATTTGTCGCACGCATCGGCGGCGACGCGATTAAGGATCTGCTGAGAAAAGTTGACGTGGAAATTCTTTCCGCGGAACTCCGCGCACAGCTTCGCGTCGAAACATCGCAGCAGAAAAAACAGGAACACTTGAAGCGTCTTCGGGTGATCGAAGCATTCCGCGAACGCGAAGGCGGACCGGCAAACAAACCGGATTGGATGGTGCTCGATGTTATTCCGATTATCCCCCCGGAACTTCGTCCGCTGGTGCCGCTCGAAGGAGGGCGCTTTGCCACGTCGGATCTGAATGACTTATACCGCCGCGTGATTATCCGCAACAACCGTTTGAAACGCCTGATCGACATTAAGGCGCCGGAAGTTATTCTCCGTAACGAAAAGCGGATGCTGCAGGAAGCGGTCGATTCGCTGTTCGACAATTCGCGCAGAAACAACGCGGTCCGCAGCGACAACAATCGCGCATTGAAATCCCTTTCCGACATGCTGAAAGGGAAGCAGGGACGTTTCCGTCAGAACCTTCTCGGAAAGCGTGTCGACTATTCCGGTCGATCCGTAATCGTCGTCGGTCCCGAACTGCAGCTGCATCAGGCCGGTTTGCCGAAAGATATGGCGGTGGAATTGTTCAAGCCGTTCATTATCCGCAAACTCATTGAGCGCGGATTCTCAAAGACCGTAAAGAGCGCAAAGAAAATGGTGGAAAAGAAAGGTCCGGAGATCTGGGAAATTCTGGAAAATATTATTGACGGACATCCGATCCTGCTGAACCGCGCACCCACTCTCCACAGACTCGGCATTCAGGCATTCCAGCCGGTGCTCGTAGAAGGTAAAGCTCTGAGAATTCATCCGATGGTCTGTACGGCATTCAACGCGGACTTTGACGGCGATCAGATGGCTGTGCACATTCCGCTCTCGTTCGACGCGCAGCTTGAAGCACGGATTCTGATGCTGTCGTCGCACAATATTCTCTCTCCCGCATCCGGCGCTCCGGTTATCACACCGACGCAGGATCAGGTGCTCGGTTGTTACTATTTGACAAAATCGCGCACCGGTGCAAAAGGAGAAGGCACGCTGTTCTATTCCGATAAGGAAGTGATTATTGCCTACAACGAAGAGAAGCTCGATCTTCATGCGCGCATTAAGGTGCGTATCGACGGCAAAATGCTTGAAACAACAACCGGCCGGGTGATCTTCAATCAGATAGTGCCGAAAGATCTTGGATTCATCAACGAACTGCTCAGCAAGAAACGTCTCGTGCAGATCATCGCACAGGCATTCCGCAAGAGCGGCAATCAGCGCACGGCGCTCTTTCTTGATGAGATGAAGACCCTTGGATTTACCTACGCAATGCGCGGCGGTCTTTCCGTAAACGTTGCAGACGTGGCAATTCCGAAAGAAAAAGAAGAGCTCATCAACAAAGCACAGAAGGAAGTTGATTCTGTCGAAAAACAATATCAGAACGGTTTCATCACAAACGGCGAACGGTACAACAAAGTGATCGACGTTTGGACGAGGACGACCAGCCGCGTGGCGGAGCGCTTGTTCGACTCCCTGCAAAACTCCAAAGAAGGATTCAACTCTATCTATATGATGATTGATTCCGGCGCGCGAGGTTCGAAAGAACAGGTGCGTCAGTTGGCAGGTATGCGCGGACTCATGGCGAAGCCGCAAAAATCGCTCTCCGGCGCCACAGGAGAATTGATTGAAAACCCGATCATCGCGAATTTCCGCGAAGGTCTTTCCATTCTGGAATACTTTATTTCGACGCACGGCGCACGAAAAGGGTTGGCCGACACCGCGTTGAAAACTGCAGACGCGGGATATTTAACGCGTCGTCTGGTGGACGTGGCGCAGGATGCCATCATCTCCGATGTTGATTGCGGAACATTCCGCGGCGTTCTCACCGGTGCATTAAAGGAAGGCGAGGATGTGAAGGAGCCGTTGTCGGAACGTATCGTTGGACGGGTTTCGGTACACGATGTCCGTGATCCGATGAACAATAAAGTTCTTGTCAATGCCGGCGACATTATTGACGAGGAAGTGGCTCAGACAATTTCCGAAACAGCCATCGAACAGGTGGAAATCCGATCGGTGCTGACGTGCGAAGCTAAGCGCGGCGTCTGCGCAAAATGTTACGGAAGAAATCTCACCACAGGCAATCTCGTTGAAGTCGGTGAAACGGTCGGTGTTATCGCGGCACAATCGATCGGCGAACCGGGCACTCAGCTGACATTGCGTACCTTCCACACCGGCGGTACGGCAAGTTTGATTGCAAACCAATCGCACATTACGTCGAAGTTCGACGGATATGTGAAGTTCGACAGCGTAAAATCGATTAAGATCAACACCGAGGAAGGGGAGAAGATTCTTTCTCTCGGACGAAGCGGCGCAATACAGATTTTGAACAACGACAATGCGGTGCTGACAAAATATGATGTGCCGTACGGTGCAATTCTCCAGCTTGCGGACGGAGCAAAAGTTCAAAAAGGACAATTGCTGTATGAATGGGATCCGTACAATGCGACGATCATTTCCGAGTATGCCGGCGAAATCAAGTATGTTGACCTGAAAGAAAATGTCACCTACAGAGACGAACCGGATGAACAAACCGGACATATTCAGAAAGTGGTGATCGACTCACGTGATAAAAACCTGAGTCCGTCCATCATGATTGTCGATAAGAACGGCAAAAAGATCGCAAGCTATATCATACCGACACGTGCACATATTCTTGTCGACAATGAAGAGGAAATTACCGGCGGTACCGTGCTGGTGAAAATTCCGAGGGATATCGGCAAGACGCGCGATATCACCGGAGGTTTGCCGCGGGTGACGGAACTGTTCGAAGCGCGATCACCGGGGGATCCGGCGGTGGTCAGCGAAATCGACGGAATGGTTTCCTTCGGTGCGCAGAAGCGCGGAAACCGGGAAGTGATTGTTACCAGTCACGACGGCAAAGAGCGCAAAGTGTACATGATCGCTCTCGGCAAGCATGTGCTTGTTCAGGAAAATGATTTCATCCGCAGCGGTGAACGTCTGTGCGACGGCGCCATCGATCCGCATGATATTCTCAGAATCAAAGGCACGAGCGCCGTTCAGGAATATCTCGTGAACGAAATTCAGGAAGTCTATCGGATGCAGGGTGTGAAGATCAACGATAAACATATCGAGATCATCGTCCGTCAGATGATGCAAAAAGTCCGCGTCACCGATCCGGGCGATACGCATTTCCTCGAAGGAGATTATGTCGACAAAGTGAAGTTCGAAGATGAGAACCGCAGCCTTGAAGGAATGGTGTTTGTTGAGAACAAGGGCGATTCGAAACTGAAAAATAATACCTTGAGCGAGAAGAAGAAAATCAAGGAAATGAACATCGAGCTCAAGAAAAAAGAAAAGAAAACAATTGAGTTCCGCGATGCGGAGCCTGCATTATCGGAACCGATTCTGCTCGGTATCACCACGGCATCCTTGTCCACGGATAGCTTCATTTCGGCGGCATCATTCCAGGAAACCACCAAAGTGTTGACGGATGCAGCGATCGAAGGAAAAATCGATCATCTGCTCGGATTGAAAGAAAACGTCATCATGGGTCATTTGATCCCTGCAGGAACGGGACTGAAAAAATTCCGCGAAGTGCTTGTCACCTCGGCAAAACCGTCCAGAGTGGTCGAAAAGGCCGTTGCGACGGAGGAGCCGACGGACGCGATGAAAGAAGAGGAAGTGGTTCTGGTGAAAAAAGCGAGAAAAAAATCGAAGGTGTCGGCGTAATAAACCGGGGGAGAGGTAAATAATTCTTCTCCCGGCAATTGACAAAAAAGATTATTTTCGCTATATTGTAAAACTAAAAAAGACGTTTTAAACACATTATTTTTTGGAGTACGTAGTTGCCTACGATTAATCAGTTAGTTAGACTCGGTCGTGAAAATCTGGTTGTGAAGAGCAAATCTCCGGCGCTTGCAGGCAATCCGCAAAAGCGCGGCGTGTGCACGAGAGTGTACACCACAACGCCGAAGAAACCGAACTCAGCGCTTCGTAAAGTTGCTCGCGTGCGTTTAACAAACCACATCGAAGTAACCG
>CAZQSI010000073.1:0-11795 GCA_964596155.1 uncultured Chitinophagaceae bacterium | reverse complement strand
GCTAAAAGGATTCGGTATAGAAGTCGTCGAACGGGTCCCTATCGAAGTCAAAGCAACAACGACCAATGAGAAATATTTAAAGACAAAACGGGATAAGTTGGGTCACTTGATCCTGACAGGAGCAAAGTAGGTCACTCTCGGAAAAAAGGTCTTGCTTCTCTCCCTTTAATGGTCTAAATTTCACATAGTTAAAATCAGCCATTGTCCATTTGGACGATGGCTTTTGTTTTTCATATCCACCAACAAAGTTTTAGTCTTATGAGTGATGTTGTTTATCTCACAAAGGAAAAGTTCGTCGAATTAGAGCACGAACTGCGTGAAATGATGATCCATGGACGTGCGCAGGTCGCGCAAAAGATCGCAGAAGCGCGCGGACATGGTGATCTAAGCGAGAATGCTGAGTATGATGCAGCACGTGAAGAGCAACGTCATCTTGAATACAGAATTTCGAAACTGGAAGAGACACTTTCCAAATCCCGTGTGATCGACAGTAAAGACCTGCCGACTGATAAGGTGTATATCTTATCAAAGGTCACGGTGAAGGATTCAAAGAATGGGAAGAAGATACAGTATCAATTGGTCTCTCCAGAAGAAGCAGATTTCGATTTGAATAAAATTTCATCGACCTCTCCGATTGGAAAAGGATTATTGGGGAAAAAAGTCGGTGAAATTGTTGAGATCAAAGTTCCTGCCGGCGTATTCAAATACGAAATCATAGAGATATCCCGGTGAGTTGAGACATTTCTTGACTTCACAGCAAAGGTTCTTTATATTTACACAGGTTATGCGGGAGTAGCTCAGTTGGTAGAGCGCAACCTTGCCAAGGTTGATGTCGCGGGTTCGAGTCCCGTTTCCCGCTCTATCCCGTCCAAATGTATCAGGACGGGATTTTCGTTTGGCGCCGTACCCAAGTGGTAAGGGAGAGGTCTGCAAAACCTTTATGCATCAGTTCGAATCTGATCGGCGCCTCGAAAAGTTTGAGAATGGAGAAGTCGACAAATGTTAAAATTGCAGGAAATCTGCAATTTTTCACTTTGAACATTCACCAATTCCCAAATATCTTCGCCGGGGTGGCGGAATTGGTAGACGCACAGGACTTAAAATCCTGAGGGGCGCAAGCTCCGTGCCGGTTCAAGTCCGGCCCTCGGTACAGAGAGAAAAAAAAGTAGTTGCTTTCTTCTTGGATTGTAGTACATTGCGGAAGTGGTGGAATTGGCAGACACACCATCTTGAGGGGGTGGCGCCCAAAAGGCGTGCGGGTTCAAGTCCCGCCTTCCGCACAAAATAAAGGAAATCATGATTCGAGTATACGCTCTTCTTCTGTTTGCTTGTTCGATCGCTCTTGCCGGTGTCATCCGGGAGGGAACATTACAGGTGCGAAGCGACGGCAGCAACGTCACGATTCAGTGGGGAACGACGGACGAATCAAGCATTAAAGAATTTGTCGTCGAACGCAGAAACGGACCGGCCGGTGAATTTATTGCAATCGCTACGGTGATGAAAAAGGGATCCAATTCGTTCTACGAATATGTTGACAAATCTGCTTTTAAAACGACCGGTTCCATTTATCAGTATCGAATCAAGTCAGAAACACTTTCCGGCGGCGCCGAGTATTCAGACGTCATCACGATTTCGCACAACGTGTCGAGCGTGAAGAGAACATGGGGCAGTTTGAAGGCAATGTTCCGTTGATAATTTTCTTTTGAAATTTCTTGCAAGCGATTCATTTGGATCGCTTTTTTTTTGTACAGACATGGTTTCATCAACCGTTCCGGTCATTCTCGCTTCGCAATCGCCTCGCCGCGCTGCATTGCTCAATCAAATCGGATTGCAGTTCACCGTGCAGCCGAGCGCCGTGGCGGAACACATTGATCCTGCGTCATCCTACGAAGATAATGTCAAACGGCTGTCGCTGCACAAAGCGGAAGCCATTGCCTCACAACATCAACGGGCGATCGTCATCGGCTCCGATACCATCGTGGTCATCAATGGAACGGTTCTCGAAAAACCCGAATCCAAGATTCACGCTGCCGAGATGTTGAGAATGTTGAGCGGCCGTACGCATACTGTCTATACCGGATTTGCACTGGTTGATGCCGAGACGAAAAAATCATATATTGATGTCGAACATACGGATGTCACGTTTCACCGGCTGACCGAAGAGGAAATTTCGAAGTATGTTGCATCCGGTTCACCGATGGACAAAGCCGGAGGATACGGCATTCAGGACGACTTCGGCGCAGTGTTCGTGAAAGCAATTTCCGGCGACTATTACACGATTGTGGGATTTCCGCTGGCGAAATTTTACCGGGCGTTTTCTTCATTTGTCTCTGAACTCGGCTATCGAAAGGAATCACATGAACAAAAAAATTAGAGTGCTGATTGCAAAAGCAGGACTGGATGGTCATGATCGGGGTGCCAAAGTGATCGCTGCAGCCTTGCGTGATGCAGGGATGGAAGTCATTTATACAGGATTGAGAAAAACTCCCGAAACCATTGTTGAGGCTGCATTGCAGGAGGATGTGAATGCGATCGGCATAAGTTCTCTGAGCGGTGCACACATGACGATCTTTCCGAAAGTGAAAAAGCTGATGGGAGAGAAAGGGATGGATGATGTGTTGCTCTTCGGCGGCGGGATTGTTCCGCAGGAGGATATTCTTGCACTCAAAAAAATGGGAATTGGGGAAATCTTTACTCCGGGTGCCTCGACCTTCGCCATTGTTGATTATATCAAAGCGACGTTTAAAGTCACCGCCTAAGACACGGTATCGTCAAATTCAATCGAATAGCTGTCGTCAGAATCACTGCTTTCTTCCGCTTCCTTTACCTTTCTGTTTACTATAACGATGGCTGTGGGATCGAAACCGAACAAATCCTCTGCTGAAAATATTGCGGAGAAACCCCGTTCATCAAAAAAAATCTCAAACTTTTTCGAAAATTCCTCCAGCCGTTTTAGATAATACTCCGTATTTTCGTCGGGAAAATTCGCATCCCATTCGTGCGCCTCTTTCGCATGTTCGAACCCTCGGACATTCGCTTCCGAACCGGTAATGTAGTAACTGATTCTGCTTCCCTTTTTGTATGTGCGAGAGGAGCGGATGGCCAATTCGTACGACGCCGTCCTGTTTCGTTTACCCTCCTTGACATCCGCTGAATACTCTGCCGGAGAATCCCTCAGCACTTCTGTTTTGGCAAAGTCCCCGATATCCAAACTGTGGTCGCGGATGGATTTTTCGAGCTCGATATACAGATTGTGAAGATCCCGGATTCTGTCATTCAGCAGGCAGTCAATACAGTGCTGCACAAAGCTTCGCCCGAAGCGCTCCATGGAACGGGAAATGAGGGAAGATCCTTTGATGGTTATCCGGTCATCGTAGTGGAGCAACGCATAGTTTTTCTTTTTGTAGCTCATGATTTTCTTGAAACGTCCGCTGTACCCGAGATGAATTCCTTCGGGAAGGGAGTCGGACAAATGGTCGACGAATTTCCGTTCCGCTTCTTCACCGACCACATTATCGGGAGGAATGAAAAACATTCCGTCGGTATCCACTTCGATGACGGTGCCGTTATGAATCTCGACACTGTTAATCAATCCGCGCAGCATCGACTGCCCGGACGTGGTGATGACATCCGCCTGCTGATAATCGTTGAATAATCCTTTCGCATACCCGAGGTACCCGTAAAAAGAATTGATAAGAATCTTAAATGACGCCTGCATGGCGTCGATGGTCTGACGTTCCTCTTCGGTCACAGCATGTTGAAGTTTCCGTTTCGTTTCCAAACGGAGATCCGTCAAATAATGCAGGGCGGACTGAAACACATCCAAATCGTCGGTGATCGGTTTGATGTGCTTCGAGCGCATGATGGAAGGGTACAGCGATTCCACATCGGCATGCACAATGGGACTGAAGACGCCGGTGTAAAAAATATCCGTATACCCGCCGGATGTTTGAAAACCTTTCTGCGGTTTTGGAATGGAGTGTCGTTGTTTGATGTATTCGCGAAGAAATATGGATTCGATCTTGGCGGCCGACCCCAGTTTTGCGACAGTTCCGTAGTTGAAGGGAAGCATCTGTGACAGGAAAAATGTACTTCCGGAAAGTTTGTCGCTCAAACCGCGGGTTTCGCGGACATCATCCAGCGCGTACCGTTTCAGCGTTTCAACATCATTGTCCCAGTACCATGATATTTTCTCGCCGGGAATATACGTGCGATCGCCGGAAGCGATACCGAAATATTTTGCTGCATACTTTAATCCATGGCTTTCCATCGATCGTTTGGACATGTCGTACGATTGAACCAGAAGCCAGGTGTCGATGATGTGCCTTCCCGCAACTTCGAAACTCGTATATTCCACCGACTGATCGGCAAAGGAGGTGCGCGATCTGTATCCACTCGGCGGCGTTCCGTCTCTGCCGATCGAAAACTCCACCTCGTGGAGTTCACACCGGCGGAGCAGATAGGGAAGGTTAAAATTAAAGATATTGTGGCCTTCGATGATATCCGGATTTTTTTCGGTGATGACCGCAATGCATTGCTGCAGCAATTTTTTTTCGGATGTTGATTTACCGCCGAGGACAGTTTCAAAACCGCGGTTGTCGGCGATTGAAATCAGGATGATTCTGTCATCTTTCTTGTCTGCCCGGCTGAACCGGTACTCTTTCGAATAGGTTTCGATGTCGATCTGCATCCGGTGAAGCTCTTCAAACTGCATTCCCTTAAACATCGTCTTTCCGCTCTGCAGCAGATATTGTGTGTTCATATCCGGACGGAGGAAAATATGTTCCGTATCAAGATGCGAGGAATAATTTGCCTTGAACTCTTTGGTAAGTTTTCGCAGGACGAAATTGACTGCATCCCACAAGATCGGCACAGATGGAAATGCGCAGAGATATTGATAGAAATTACTGCCGTCAAGTTTTTTCAGCCAATACTTCTCGGGGAAATTTTCGATAAATCGCTTGTCGGAAAGATGAAAGAACGGAAAGAAATCTTCGTCGCGGTGATCAACGATATCGCCGGATCGTTTGTAAATGCGCACCAGCGAATCTCCGTGTGCATGAACGGCAACGATATTGGTTTCTTCGTCATGTCCGAATAGGGTCGGATTCATCATGCCGAAATATACTGATCTTCCTAAATAAAAAAAGGATTGAAGAATCTTCAATCCTTTTCATGCCGGCCGATGCTTCCGTTACGGCGTCAAATAGACGGTGATTCCGCCCTGTGCTTTCGTCCGTGCCCCGAAAAATCCGATGCCGCCGTTGACGGAATATCTGATTTCCCGTAATTCACCCCCCTGGGAGGTGACGAATTGATTAAGGAAGTTCGTGTAATTATCGTCGATGGCAAAAACATCAAACCGAATGGTGCCGTAATAACTGAGCACGATCCATGGGAGTTCGGTGTATGTCTGCTCTTTGGGTAGTCCGACACGGTAGCCGACCTTATCAGGCGGTTGTCCGCTGGTTGTGTCTCTGATGAACGATTTGAGAATTCTTGCCGCACCCGAATCCAAACTGGAGATGGTGGGAAGATAGGTTCCGTGAAGCCGGCTCGGCGTCCAGGCAAAAAAATTGACGGGAAGTCCGGTGTTATATTTCACGGTGCTGTTGTTGGCAATCGTAGAATACACGAGACTGAATGTGTCGGGGACGGTGGTCACGGCTGAAACACGTTTTCCATCCGCCGTAACAACATCGAGACGGTATGTTTTTGTCGGCAGAATGATGTTCGATGGATTTTTTGAATAATACCGACCGGGATTCATCGGATCGTACGCAAGCGTGTCATCAAATAAGACATCAACACCGACAACCCTCACCACGGCATTGGTGATTGCCAATTGCGAAGGGTCATAGAGCTTATCAACCTCTCCTGTATACATCAACTTTAGCGTATCAACAGGACGATTGGATTCGATTAATCCGGTCACGGTGATTCGCTTTTCATAGGTGAAGGAGGAGGCCGATTCCTCGCACCCGGTAAATACAATGATGATGATAAGAGTCAGAAAGGGAATAATGAATGATTTCATATGATTAAAATTTAAATTCCACGCCAAACGACGGGATGATGGGGAGCAATTTAACATCGGTGACTTCAACCGGATTTTCCGAATAGTCGAAATTCTTAAACCAGATATTGCGGTAATTATAAACGTTGAAGATCTGGAAGTACCAGCTTCCGTCGAGATCAAATAATGAGATTTTTTTATTGATGCTCAGATCAAGCCGGTGATAGGGAAGAAGCCGTTTGCTGTACAGCGGACCCGGTTCAATCCGCGTATTATTGTTGCCGGTACTGTTGTCAACATAAATGCCGGAAGCGGGAGTGTATGACTGTCCGGTGGAAAATGTGAACACGCTGCTAATCTTCCATAATTCATTAAGCTGATAATTGGCGGATAACGTCAGATCGTTTCTGCGGTCAAACTTCGGCATGAACTCCTTGCCGTCGTTTAATTCCGGAAAGGTTCTGTAGGTCCATGCCAGAGTATACCCGATCAACCCCGTCAGCTGTCCGACCCGTTTCTGGAGAAAAAACTCAACACCGAATGCACGGCCGCTTCCGCGATAGAAAAGTTCGCTGACATCTAACGTTTGCGTAATTTCCCGTTTGAATAAGAGGACATCTTTGAACAGTTTATAGTACGACTCCAACGAGATAGTAAAGTCTTCAAAATATTTTGTTTCATATCCGAGAACAACATCGATGGACCGGCTAGCGGTCATTTTTTTGTTGATCGGAACCCAGATGTCGAACGGAGAAAATCCGTTATCAGAGCCGGCTGGCACGGCATTGAGAAATTGATAATAGATTCCGGTAGCGAACTTTAAACTTGAATATTCATCAATGTAAAAGCGGGAATTGAAACGGGGACCGAGATTGACGTTACGTGTCAAATCCTGATACTCTACTCTTAATCCGGTCTGCGTTCTCCATCGTTCATTAATGCCCCATTCGTCTTGTGCGTAGAAAGAAATTTGCGCAGGCCGTTCGTTGAAAATGTACGGTTCGCCGTCGCCGCGCTGCGCATATTCTATTTCATACTGCGACCACCAGATTCCCACTTTTACCAGATGATCGTTGGAAAGGAAAAAGTCCATGTCACCTTTTAACGAATAATCGATGACGCTGTTTTCCTGCGATATATCGACGCCTCCGAAATTCGCTCCGATTTTGGCTTTATACCGGCTGTAGGAAGCAGTAAAATTCGAAAAAAGAGTTTGACTGAATACATGCGTCCATTTTACCGCCCCCGTTCTGTTACCCCAGAGCATATTCAGTTCAAGTTCATTCGTGCCGACTTTAAATGTAAGATCGTCGTCGCCGAAGTATCCGACAAATGAAAACTTGTCATCTTCGCCGAAGTCCTGATTGATTTTCAGGTTAGCATCGTAGAAATAATAGAGAGGCAGCGCATCTTTACCGGTATCAAGACCCGCGAAGGCGACCAGCTGGTCAAAATATGTTCTCCGGCCGGAAAGAAACCACGATCCGTTTCCCAACGGACCTTCGCCTGTAATGCGTGTGCTTAAAAGACTGATGGATGCTTTTCCGTGTGTTGAAACCCGGTCTCCGTCAATATTGGTGACATTCAAAACCGACGACAAGCGGCCGCCGTATTCTGCCGGAAATCCCCCTTTCATCAAATCAATTTCTTTGATGGCGTCGTTATTAAATGTGGAGAAAAAACCAAACAGATGGGAAGGATTGTAAACAACAGTGCCGTCGAGCAGAATAAGATTTTGATCAGTACTTCCGCCTCGGATATTCAAACCGCTTGATATTTCCGAAGTGGCTTTCACGCCGGGCATCATCTGCAGCGCGCGGAAAACATCTGCTTCTCCGATGGTGGGAAGCTGTGCGATATCTTTTGCCTGCATCGAAATTCTTCCCGTTTGCGTGGAACGCTGTTCTTCCTCCGCTTCTGCATTGATAATGACTTCGGAGACCTGAACGGCCTGTTCCGAAAGAAGAATTTCCCGAACGATTTTTTTATTTTTTCTTGTGTCGATGGTAAAATCGTATGACTGATATCCGAGAAGGGAGACCCGGATGTCATACGTGCCTTCGGGAATTCCGGAGAGTGCAAAATATCCTTCAATGTTGGAGACTGTTCCGATCTTCAGGGATTTAATCTGAACGGTGGCATGAGGAAGTGATTCCTTATTTGCTTTATCCCGGACGAAACCGCTTAATGTCGCAGTTTGTTGTGCCGGTAGTAATGAAACGGAAAACAGGAAAAGAACGATATGCTTAATCATAGAGTATTTTTCAATTAAATACAGTGTGCAGATCAGTAAACCTTATAAGAAACGTTGTCCGAGGAATTATGTTGCAAAGTATAGAGTATACAACGGGAGAAAATTCCATTCAGTTCCATGAATCGGACGATTGTATCCGGGTTGCCTGATAACATTCAATAGTGTTTCTGCAGGACTATGCCCTTGTCAGATGCAGCAATCTGTTTGTAATGCTAGGAAACGAGTGCAATACTCTCCCCCCGAGGTTTCCTAACCGTGAATGTAACAGTGCAGATTGCAGAAGGGAAGAAGCCGCTATTCGTTTCGAGAACAATGCTCGCCACATTTTTTTATATTCTGCAGCAGCATTTGCTTCGTCCGTACTCTTCGGACCGTAGTGTACCAGAATTTTTGCCAATGCGATGCCGCTTTCCATTGCAATGCCGATTCCATCACCTGCCAAAGGAGCAATGACTCCGGCAGCATCCCCGACCATGAAAACACCATGTTCATACACATTCCGTTTGCCGAAATAGACATTTCCGGTACCTGTGACAGGAATGTCCCTCAGCGAATGGAGGAGATCGCGTGTAAACACAGAGTGAAACTTTTGATTATTAGAGAGCAATTTGGTAAGTGCATCCTTTGAATCCAGTACATCTTTGGTGGTATCGAAAAGAAAGCAAAGCGTTGCAAACGAACTGTCAACAGAATTTATACCGCAATAGATGCCGTGAGTTGAGAATAGTGCCGTCACATTGTCATTCCATCCGTTCAGCAGATCCTTAGGAATATGATATTTCACGCCATTGATGCCGGATTGTAGATCGGTGTAACTTCGCTTCAGTTGTTTATCAATTGATCCCTGTCGTCCGTGCGCTAATATCACTTTCGACGCAGTGAGTATCTGCTCTTCTGCATTTGATACATATGATACTTCAAATATATTTCCTGTCCGCTTCAGTCTGCGAACATCCGCCGGTTGAATGATTTGTGCCCCCCTGTCTGACGCAGCACGGAGCAACATTTGATCCAGCTCGGATCGTTTCATGGTATATGCGGCGAATGGAAACGGTCGGGAAACTTCAATTCCGTTGTCGGGACAGAACTTAAACTGCGAAATGCTTATCGGTGTGCGACCGATAAAATCATCGTACAAACCGAATGATTGAATTGCGGTAATCACCTCCGGTGAAAGAAATTCACCGCAGACAACATTCCGGGGAAATTGTCTCTTTTCCAGCACCGCCACATTCCATCCCTTTGTTGCGAGAGAAATTGCAGCGCTCGATCCCGAAGGACCTCCGCCAATAATTACCGCATCAACGTCAGGAATCATCGTTCACCTGTATCAGGCAGGTGAATCACCGCCAGCCATCGGAATGCCCAGGTCCGGCGTAATTCAAATGGACATTCTGTTTCTTTTAAAAGCGACATGATCTCCTTTCCGGAAAAACCGCGCAAAACGGAGAGCGGTCCGTCATGTTTTACCAGAATGCTTCGCGAAAAAATGAGAGTGAGGAATTTTATTCCCCAATAAGCAAATCGTGACCGTCGAAGGTCATTAATGACGATTCCCCGTTTTGCGATTCGTCCGAAAGATTTCAACATATGCCGGATTTCATTCTCAGTGAAGTGATGCAAAAAGAGAGAAACGTGAACGAGATCGAAAGATTTATCTTTAAAGGGAAGCATCATCGCATTGCCGCAGACGACGGAAATATCGTTCGCTGCGATATATTGACAGGCACGGTGATTGATATCGACAGCGGTAACCGTTGTACGGTAGTTGTCATTCCGGAAGAGATCAGCACCGCCTGCACCGACATCGAGAATGGACAGCGTTTGTTTTGTTTTAAAAAATGCTTTTAGAGCTTTTCGGGTTGTAGATGCACCACCAAGAAACTTGTTAATAATGTGCAATTCGTCCAGAGCATCGTCGATCCGATTGTCCTGAATGGAAAGATCATCCATCAGTTCGTTCTCATAACGTCTGGGAAGAGGTGCTATCGGACTTTTAAACATGCGACTTCCATCGTTAGCCCGGGCCCAAAAGCGACGGCGCAGAGCAGCTCGTTCCGCTTGAGAGCGGAATGAGTCAGAATTTCTTTCAAGACAAAGAGAATCGAAGCAGACGAAAGATTTCCGTAGTAGGAGAGAACACGCCGCGACGGTATCATCTGCTCTTCGGATAGATGCAATCCGGTTTCGAGCGAATCAAGAATCGCCCGTCCTCCCGGATGAAGCGCCCAGTGTGTTACGTCGCCGATGGCAACGTTTTTTTGTATGAGTATCTCCTTCAATCGCGGTACGGCGGCATGAAGAATAATTTTCGGAAGATCTGAAGACAAAATCATTTCAAACCCAAGATTCCCGATTTTCCAACCCATGAATTCGGAGGATTGTTCAAAGAGAAACGATTCTGTCCAAAGCAGTTCCAGTCCTCCTTCCGCATGCGGATCGAAGAGAGCGGCAGCGCATCCGTCGGCGAAGATCATGTTGGCAAGAATGTTGTCCCTCGATGCTTCAGTTTGAAGATGTAAACTGCACAACTCCACACTGATAAGAAGCGTTTTGCCTTTAGCCTTCTGAGTGTGCGGCAGTGCTTCGTGCAGCATCGTGAAACCGATTAACGATGCCGCACAGCCCATAAAACCGATGTTCGTCCGTTTCACTGTTGCGGGGAATTGAAACCGGTCAATCAGAAAATAATCAAGTCCGGGGGCAAAGAAACCTGTGCAGGAGATGGTGATTAATCTGTTGATGTCCGACGGTTCGATCGATTGTGCATCAAGCAGCTCTCCGACGGCTTTTTCTGTCAGCGTTTTTGACCAGCGCTCATATTCCGACATTCGTGTTTTTGTGTCGGGGGAGTGATATCCTTGTTCGTTTGAATAAAATTTTGACTCAGCATGTTCATCGCCGTCCGGTATCACGAAATATCGTTCCGAAATGCCTGAATGGTGAGCGGCCATATCAATCATTCGTCCTGCCATCGGCGTAACCGCCATTCGTTTTTTCAGTTCAGCTGCCGCAGTGGCTTGATCGACTTTGAACGGAGGCGATGAAGTAGCAATATTGATTAGCATTGCAGCTCCTCAAAAAATGAATTGACTAATGAAACGTGAAAAAATCTAAAAATCGGAATGTGTGCAATAACACACGGTGATGTTTTTTGCAACAGCTGATGTACGAATGTAATATTCCGGTATGCGAAATGAAAGAGAAGAATGGTGCAATACTTCCGCATAATCTGGAATCAGCGGGAATATCTTTGGAGATGCAGGGAAGAGCATCGAATCGCGGAGAGGGAGGGATTCGAACCCTCGATAGCCTTGCGACTATTCCAGTTTTCGAGACTGGCTCTTTCAACCACTCAGACACCTCTCCTGAAAATTCACCATCCGCTTCAATGAAAACGAAATGCAGGTTGATTCATGAACGACGGAAACGGAGCGGAGAGGGTGGGATTCGAACCCACGGTACCCTTACGGGTACACTACCTTTCCAGGGTAGCCAATTCAACCACTCTTGCACCTCTCCGGA
>CAZQSI010000072.1:0-11952 GCA_964596155.1 uncultured Chitinophagaceae bacterium | reverse complement strand
GAAAAAAATTATTTTCCGGCCTCAATTTATTATTCGACAAAAAGAGAAAATTGGGAATCATCGGCCGCAACGGTCTCGGTAAAACGACGCTGCTCAAACTGATGCTGAGCGAACTGGAACCGACCGAAGGATCGATCGAAATCGGAGAACGGACGGAAATCAACTATATCGATCAATCCCGCGTCGCCCTCGACGACGATAACACCGTGCTCAGGGAAATCGGCGACGGCAACGACTGGATCATGTTCGGCGATCAGAAAATTACCGTGTGGAACTATCTCCGCAGGTTCCTGTTTGCCGACGACCGCATCAATACCAAGATTGAAAAACTCTCCGGAGGTGAGCGGAGCCGGCTGCTGCTGGCAAAAATTCTGAAGAGCGGCGGAAATTTTCTGATACTCGACGAACCGACGAATGATCTCGATCTGCCGACGCTCCGCGTGCTGGAGGAAGCGCTGGAAGATTTCGAAGGCTGCGTCATCGCCGTCAGTCATGACCGGTATTTCCTCAATCGCATCTGCAACGGCATTCTTGCGTTTGAAGGCGATGGAAAAGTGCATTTCAGCGAAGGAAATTACGATTACTATCTTGAAAAGCGGAAAGCCCGGCTTGCCGCCGAGGAATTGCAGGCAAAGGAAATAAAAAATGCAGCGTCGCCGAAAACAGCAAAGA
This sequence comes from uncultured Chitinophagaceae bacterium, assembly GCA_964596155.1. Classification (GTDB taxonomy): domain Bacteria; phylum Bacteroidota; class Ignavibacteria; order UBA10030; family UBA8401; genus UBA8401. The sequence goes on along the minus strand of CAZQSI010000072.1, from coordinate 11,280 downwards.
AAAAACTGAGCTGGAAGGAATCAAAAGAATTAGAAACGATCGAACAGGAGATTCTTGCGGCGGAAGAAGAGGTTCACCGCATTGAAGCTCTTTTTGCCGAACCGGATTTTTATCACCGGCGCGGTGATGACGTTGAACAACTCACCAAAGAATTGAACAGCGGCCGGGAGCGGGTCGAACGAATGTACGCCCGGTGGAATGAATTGGAATTGCGCCGTCAGGAATAATCCGGGGAGGGTTGCCGATACAGAATCCATCCTCCCCCGTCCCAACCTGTCGCACGACCGGAGTGTTACACGCCGATCCAGTAACTGATCTTCAGCATAAAGATATTGTCCGGTTTGATATTGATAATTCTCTCCACCGATCTGTTGAATCTGAAATCTCCCGCTCCCTCAATATCTTCTCTGCTCTGCGTCCATACCAGGAAGAGCGCCGATCCGGGAGAATATTCCCACCGCAACACGGCATTGCCCCTCAGCGAGCGATAATTAAAATCCGGTCTGCCGATAGTAATCGGCGCCGCTGCCCCCGTTCCGTCCGGATCGAGAACAAAACCGGTCACTCTGCCGTCCTGCGATGTCTGAGAAGATATGGTTGAACCGCCCTCGCCGAACTCCGTGAAGTCGAATGATCGTGCTCGTTTGAGTTCTTTGTAATGTGCATATGATCCGGAGTTGAAATATGGCTGTGCATAAATCTGAAAACTCAGCTCCGGATTTAAGATCCAATTCATGCGGATCGTCGCACTGACGGATGTCTGCTCCAACTCTGCAAAAATGTACCGCCTTCCGTATGTCACACCGGCCGAAGCATCGTCCGAAGCACGGATATATTGAGCTTTGCTCTGATCAAATGAAATATTGGGACCGACCGTGAGTGTGAATGTCGGCGATAATTTCAGTTCCGCATGCAGATACGCGCTTCTGTATTCGTCAACTCCTCCGGAGGAAACTCCCGCACCGCTGTACAGCACCCACCAGTTTCGGTTGTCGCTGAAGAAATCAAAGTTTAAGGAGCGTGAGGAGAGATTTTTTACCAGCGGACCGCCGCGGGTCCGGCGCGCACTGTATGATTCAGGATGATATCCCAGGCGGAGTCCGCCTCCGTAATAATTCAGCATGGTCATATTGCCGTTCAGCCAGAAACCCTGCAATGTTTTTGTCCCGCCAAAATCGAACCCCGCGTATGCCGCGGCATCAATTCCTGCATAACGGAAATATTCCGTCGGATCGCTCCAGCGGTAACCGGTCACCACATGAGCGTTGATGACATCGGCATATGAAAGAAATCCGAGATCATTGGTCTCAAAATGCGGATCTATCACTCCTGCGGCGGCATTCAGCGTCCATCGTCCTCTGTTCTTGTTCAACATCACTCTTCCGGCATATCCGGTCATCGACGTGCGCGAACTGTCGACAGAAATGTGCGAAGCATCCGGCCGTTGAAAATAATGACCGGAACTTCGCTGCAGTGCAATCAATTTTGATGCGGAACCCCTCACGCTCGAGACGGCTCCCCACGCCGTCACCACATACGTCCGTTCATTATCAAGAAAACTCCATCCGTCAACGGCGGATACGAACGCTTTGTTATTGATATAATTTTCCAGCACGTCATTGTCGAACATCCGCTGTGTATACGTGGCAAGAAATCCAATGCCCCGTTCTCCTTTTTCAAAATCACGCTGCAGACGATACACGCCGTAATACGTCTGCGGTTCAACTTCCTGACGCGACCGCATTCCCGCAGAATCGAGCGATGCAAATTCGCGGTTGGTGATTGCATGAATCATTCCGATATTCCAGTCATCTCCCAGACGTCCGGAGATTTTTCCGGCGCCGGCTATGCGCGTTCCGTTCGGCACATCAAGAAAATCGTTGTACGGAAGCGTGAAGACAGGACGCTGCGGTGTTCTGCCGATTCTGCGGCTGTAAAAAATTGACGGAGTGTTCCAGCCGAACGACCAATTATTGTTCGTCCCTCCCTGACCAAACCGGAAAATTCCTACACCTTCGGTGAAAAACGGACGCTTTTCTTGAAACGACGTTTCGACATCCGAAAGATTAACGACAGCAGGATCGACTTCCACCTGACCGAAATCAGGATTGATTGTTCCGTCGAATGTAACGCTTGTGCCGAGACCGATTTTCATATCAAGTCCGGTGCCGGGAAGATATTTTTTTCCGGGGTTAAACGGATCGTGCGGATTATTACCGATATACTCCGCTCTACCGGTTACATACGGAAGAATTTCCATCCGGGACGAGGGTGCAATTCCGCGGATACCGACCATTTCGGGAAATCTTGACACGAAGCCGTTTTCATTCCTCGGTGTGTAGACTGCCATGATTGTTTCGTTTTTCCGTCCGATATACCGTTCGAAATTTATTCCCCACACTTGTTCTTCCGCATCTTTAAATCGAAGCTGGGAAAATGGAATTTTCATTTCCACAACGTACCCGTCATCATGAATTTTCGACACTCCTTCCCAAACGGCGTCCCAGGAGAGTTCGAACCGTCCGTCATTTTCCACAAGCCCGTCCGCTTTTGTTCCCGCGGCGGAAACGTAAAAAAGGTTTCCGCTTCGTTTGTCGTGATAGGGATCGAGATAGACAATGAATCCGTCCGACGGATCCCCGTACACATAATCTCTCCTCACCAAACGTGCAACGATGGAGTCGGAATGCGTGTCGTACATTTTTGCCGCAATGTACAACGCAGCGTCATCGTAAGCGATCCAGACTTCCGTCTGTTCGGTTCCCGGTTCCCCCTGATCGGGTTCGCGCTGTTTGAATTCAGTGAATCCTTTCCGTTGCCAGATGCTTTCGGAGAGAACACCGTCCACAACAATCGGCGCGTCGGTCTTTTTTGCTGTAATAGAAGATGAAGCGGTGAGCAGATAAGGAAAGACAAGCGGGCAGAGAAGCAGAAAACGTCTTGTAAATCGTTTCATACGATCTCCTGAAATCCGTGAGTGGGTTTGTGGTCTTCAGGAGATATTGTACGGCTGCTGCCGGTTCAGGTTCTAAACAATAGACAAGAATGTCTTCATTACATCATTTGATAGATAATTGTAACATTGAGATCCAGGTGAAATTATTTTACCCGTTTTACCACCACAAGCGTCTGATCATCGGAATATTTACTTCGTGAACCATGTTTTTGCACATCCTCGATCAGCATTCTGGCGATGGTCTGCGGTTTTTCCCCGTGCAATTCCAATAGCTTTTTGTTTAGCCGTTGCTCTGTGTAGAAATTTCCATGATTGTCCATCGCCTCGGTGACGCCGTCCGTATAGAGAAGCAATATGTCTCCCTTCGAAAGCATAATACCTTCGCTGCGGTATAATTGATCGGGAAACGGACCGATAATGTTGCCGGTCGCTTCAAGCAGTTCTGTTGATTTGTCGGCAGCGCGGTACACGATCGGACTGCTGTGTCCCGCGTTCACGTACACGCAGAGACCTTTCGTATCGTTGGTCAACTCCGCATAAAAAAGAGTCAGAAACCTGTCATCGGAAAATGTGTGATGCACCAGTTCGTTGATGTTGTGAATCAGATTGCTGATCTTGGTTTGATAACTTGCTCCCATTCGGAGTGCTCCGGATACATAGAGCGCCTGAACGGCAGCGGAAATTCCTTTACTGGCTGCATCGCCGATAACAATGCCGACACGGTCCTTATCCTCGCTGACAATGTAATCGAAAAAATCTCCTCCGACGATCCTGTCCGCGATGGAGATGCCGAACATTTCATAATTATGAAACTGCAGTTCATGTTCAGGCAGAATGCTTCGCTGAATTTCCCTCGCTTTGTCGAGATCTTTCTTCAGCTGTGACGTGCTCTTTTCCATGGTGCGGTTTTTCACCATCGACGTGACGGCAAGACTGATGATGTTGAGCGTCGGAGCAACAAGTTCGTGTTTCACATCCGTGTTAAAGGATAGGATATACGGATAGAGTTCGAGTCCTTTCACAAACACCTGTTCACCAATACCGGTCGCCGAATATTTAAGAATTCCCTTGCTGCGGAGATAGTCGTTGGTTTCCTTTGCAACAACGGTTCGGTGCATGCCGATATGCTTGAACATCTTGTATTCATCCACTCCCAGGGTAAAGCGGGGCTTGATTTTGTCCACGTCGCCGTGCTGTGCGAACACTTCGTACGTATATTTCACGGGATCGAGCTTCCACGCTCTTCCGCCCCTGATTTCGATTCTGTCATTGACGACGATTTGCTGGAGAATATGGGTAAGCATTTCTTCCGTGGAAGAGAATTTCCTGCTGTCGAAACTTTCAATTGTTTTATAGAGTGAACGCTGATTCATAGTCGTAAAGTATTAATATTGTAATTTCGGAAAAGACGTTTTATAACGGATTGTGAGGTCGGTATTAAGATTCGCGGATGCAAAACGATGGCAACTCTCATTTCTCTTCAATATACGAAAATTTTGGCAATAAATTGTGATTATTCCAAAACAGCGCGTCTGCCGGGCGGTTACAGGATTATTTGCGGAAATTATTTCTGAAAGAACATCTTTCCTTTGTATATGTGCAGGATATTCAATTCTCCCCACTGCCGAAGGGAATTGCGAAGAACGGCGGTGAAGATTTATTTTTATTATTTTCATTAACATTATAGTATGTCAGTTTCTCTTTTTTTATCTTACTTCATGAAACAGATTTCGGTTATTATTCTCTTTGCTGCTTTTTTCTTTCCGTCGAGAATCGTATCGCAGACGTACGATACTGATTCAATCAAATCGATTCTTCCGTCGCTCACCGGCAGCGATCGTTTCAAAGCGCTATACATTCTGTCGGACCGGCTTGAAGGACGGTACCCGATGCAGGCCGTCGGTTATGCACTGGAAGCCATCCACCTTGGTACAAAACTCGGCAAACGCGACACTATAGCAGAACTTTATACTACCGCTTCATTTGCCTCATCATTGCTCGGTGACTTTTCCAACGCTTTGACATACTCCTACACGGCGCTGGAACTTTCGACGCGAACCGGAAACCCGAAGGACATCGCCAGCTCGCACAGCACGCTCGGCATCACCTATGTGTATCTCGGACAGTTCAGCAAAGCGCTCGAACATCATCATGAAGCGCTCCGCATCAGGGAGAAACACGGACTGATTGACGATGCGATCAGAACATACAACAACATCGGCGTGGCGTATCACAACATGGGGATGTACGACAAAGCGATCGAATATTACCGGGAAGTGGTAAAGCGGAGAGGCACGCGGATAGACACCCTCGCACTCATCCGATTCTATCAGAATGTCGGGTTTGCCGAACTGAAACGGGGCAACCTCGACACAGCTACGGCATATCACCGCATTGCCATCAATCTTGCCCGCGGAAAAAACCTTGAGAGCGGACTTGCCTATTCGTACTACAACCTCGGTCTGATCAACATTGAAACAAAATTGTACAACAAAGCAGTAAACAATTTGCTGAAATCGTACTCCATTTACCGTGATCTGGGTCAAAAACATGGCATGCTGCAGTCGCTGAACGCGCTCGGGACGGCGGACTATCGGTCCCAGCAATATGCCAAGGCGATTCTCCATCTGAACGAAGCAATAGAACTGTCAAAGCAGATCAATGCGAAGAGCGAACTGGTTGATGCGTACGGTTTACTATCCAAAATTTATGAAGCAAACGGAGATCCTCTGACGGCGTTTAAATACTTCAAACTGTATTCTTCTTCCAAAGATACGCTCTTCAACTCCAAAGAGAATACGAAGATTACCGAATTGTCGATTCAATACGAACGTGAAGTAAAGAAACATGAAATGGAAGTGCTGCAAAAAGAAAGTGAAAACAGGGCGATTATCCTCGTATCGGTCGTTGCTCTGCTCACGGTGATTATTGTTGTGCTGTTTGTGATCAACAGAAAGATCAGAAATGCCAAGAAGACAATCACCAATCAGCACGATCAGCTCGCACAACTGAACGCCGACCTGAACGAAAAAATCCGCGAAGTGCGGACGCTGTCCGGGCTCCTCCCGATCTGTTCGAACTGCAAAAAAATCCGGAACGATGACGGCTACTGGGAAAAACTTGAAGGATATATTTCGGAGCATTCAGAAGCAACATTCTCTCACGGTATCTGTCCGGACTGCAAAGCTGCCTATCTTTCCGATTTGTCGCAGCATTTGAAGTAACGCCCGATTCCCCCGTTACGCCTCCGTTCGCTGCATCACTTCCAGCATGATGCGCGCGCACGCTTCTGCATCGGATCCCGCTTCATGATGATCGAGAGGAATAAACAACTCCCGACAGACATTGGAAAGATTCGCCGGCCGAATCTTCAACACCGAACGGGATAATCGGACGGTGCAACGGAACGGCACATCCGGCGGCTCGATGCCGTACGTGAGACAGCATGATGCCAGCACCCGCCGGTCGAATGACGCATTGTGTGCAACCGCAAAATCAATTCCCGCAAAATATTCCGCGATGGCAGGCCAGAGTTCCTTAAACGTCGGCTGATGCCGCACGTCCCGGTAGGAAATATTATGGATATGGGTGAATTCGAAATATTCGTACGGAGGTTTGATGAGGTATGTTTGTTTTTCACGGATGATACCGTCGCGGACCGCAACTAAACCGACCGAACACGCACTGTTCGGCTGACGGTTTGCCGTTTCAAAGTCGATCGCAAGAAAGCTGCTCATGTCAGCATAGGATTGTCGATGACCGAACCGTCCACCATCCATTGTTCCGCCTGATCTTCTCCGATGGCTCCGAGAAACCGGGAAGGTTTTGAAAGGACGACGCCGAATTCCCGTTCGAAGACCTCGAGCGGATATGTTATGAGCAAATGATCTTTGGCGCGTGTGCAGGCGACGTAAAAAAGACGGAGTTCCTCTTCAAGATCGGACGGATCGTCCACCGACCGCTGGGACGGAAACCTTCCATCCAGTGCGTTGATGATGAAGACGACCTTCCATTCCAATCCTTTCGCGCTGTGCACCGTCGAGAGCACCAGCACATCCTCATCGTCGTTGCTTCCTTCCACATCGCTGATGCTGTTTACCGGAGGATCCAATGCCAGATCGACAAGCAATGATTCAACTTCCGTATATTGTTCCGAGATGGACGCAAACATATCGAGATCTTTCATCCGCTTCTGATGATCGTCATATTTGTTTTTGAAGATCGGTTTGTAATATTCAATCAGTTGGAAGACGATATCCGGCACCGGCGTGGAAGGTGCGGACGCTTTCGTAAAAAAGGTAAAGAGCGCGTCGAGTCCTTTAGGAATGTCCCGGAATGATTTCCAGAAATTTCCCACGGCTGCACCCGGTTCGATCCTGCGGGAAAGCAGATCCTCAATAATTGCTTCCGCCCGTTTCGGGCCTACTCCCTCCAACAAGAGGAGAATCCTGTTCCACGAAATTACATCGCGCGGATTTTGAAGGACGCGCAGATGCGAAATCAGATCCTTAATATGCGACGTTTCGATGAATTTGAATCCGCCGTATTTAACAAACGGAATGTTCGCTTTCATCAGTTCAATTTCCAATGCATCGGAGAGGAAGCTTGAACGGAACAGCACCGCCATCTCATCCAGCGGTATTCCCTCCTCGCGGAATTCCAAAATTTTTTGCACCACAAAGCGGGATTGATGCAGCTCCGTCGCCGCCCGCACGATGACGGGAAGGTTTCCGGTTCGATATGATCGAAGTTCTTTGTAATACATTACTGAACTAATTGAAATGAATTTTTCATCACCGCATTGGCGAGGTCGAGAATCTGCTGCGTGCTCCGGTAGTTTTCTTCGAGTTTTATCACCGTGCAGCCAGCAAACTTTTTTTCAAACTTCAGAATATTGTCAATGGTCGATCCGCGGAACGAGTAGATGCACTGCGCATCGTCCCCCACTACCATCACATTGGTATGCGCCGCCGTCAATAGTGCAATAATCTCCGCCTGCATCGCGTTCGTATCCTGATATTCATCCGCCATGATATATTGGTATTTTTCCGAAAGACGAAGCCGGACATCCTGATGCTTCCGGAGCAGTTCCGTCAGATTCACGAGCAGATCGTCATAATCCATTCTGTTATTCTTTTTCTTGAAGACCAGATACGTCTGGAACACTTTTCGTATGTCGTCTACATCGTCCAGAAATCTGGGATACTCCATTTCCACGATTTTTTCCACCGGCATTCTGGTGTTGACCGACCGGCTGTAGATATGCTGAAGCACTCCTTTTTGGGGAAACCGCCTTCCTTTTTCGTCCAGTTTCAGTTGACGCCGGATGACGTTGATGGTGTCTTCCGCATCTCCCTGATCGAGAATGGTAAAGTTGGACTGATAACCGAGCAGCGGCGCATGCTTCCGAAGAATGACGTTTGCGAAACTGTGAAATGTCCCGCCGGATACTTTTTCACACCGTGCATCGAGCAGCTGTGAAGCCCGGAAGAGCATTTCCCGCGCCGCTTTGCGTGTAAACGTCAGCAGAAGGATCCGCTCGGGAGCAACGCCATTCTCAATCAGATACGAAACCCGGTACACGATCGTTCTGGTCTTCCCCGTTCCTGCGCCGGCGATGACGAGAAACGGTCCCTTCGTTGATGTCGCCGCCTGGTATTGCGCATCATTCAATTCCTGTTGGTAATTGATTTTGAACCGGTCGGGATGTACGACACGAAGATGTTCGTGAGGAAGCGGTTTAAGTGTATACTTTTTGATATCCATGCATCAATAATATACCAATTTTTATTTGAGATGCGGAAGACACTGTTTTTTTTGCGGATCAATAATGACAGCACCGGCAGGATGTCACTTCTTCGAAATCCACAATCCATCGTACTGTCTGCTTTCGCGGACGCGGTATCTCGTCATCCGCTTAATCAGCAGCAACGGAAGCGGCCGATCGAGCGGAAACCGGACGGCACCTCTTGAAACGTGATACTTCCTCAGTTCATTGCGGAACATGGCAATGGCAGACGGTGTCGGATAAAACCCGATGTGTTGAGCGTGGGCTGCATACATCACCAGAATCCTCTCATACGAAAAAGCGGGAATTCCCCATTTCAGACTTTCCGTTGCACCCGGCGCGCTGAGCCGAATGCAGTGTCGAAGCTCCCGAAGTTTTTTTCGGGCATCTGCCGGAACTGAACGGAAATATTCGGAGATACTTTTTGGTTTTACTCTGCGGGTTGCCATAGTTTTTCTTTTCGTTGAGGACGAAGAATGGTCTGCCGCAATATAGTATTTTACCGACTACTTTGAAAGTGAGGAGTGAAAATAGGGCACGAGGACGATGATGATTCCATCGTCCTGATCAAAAATGGATTTTCTCGTTCCCAAGCTCTGCTTGGGAACGCTGCCTTTGCGGAGCTCCGCTCCGCAATCACTATTTTTCCTTATTTGAATTTTTAGAAATGTGATTGATAGATTTAAAACAGATACGGGACAATCGTTCGGTTTGAAGCGGAGCTTCAATACATTCCGCTCCCAAGCGGAGCTTGGGAGCGAGTTGAAAAGGGGTACTTAGAGCAGATTTTGATGAGAAATTATTTAAGAGATAAAACCAAACTGAATGAGGCAATATTGAGTTTGCCAGGAAAGTTTAGGAAACACCGAAGTTGTGCATCACTTCTGTACGGAATATTTTTTTAGACATTCAGAGACATTCTTTTCTCAATAAAATATGAAAAAGATGTCCGTTGCCTCTGCTGTTATTATCCGCGGTTAATGAGATTATTCTTAACAACAGACATAAAATCACATCCGGTAAAAGGCTTTTCCACATATTCGTACTTTTCATCGGTTTTCCATGCACCGGCATGTTGTGCGGAACCTGAAATCAGAATCATCGGAATACCGGCAACTGAAGGATCTTCACGCAGCATTTCTGATAGAATGAATCCGTTAATATTCGGCATCATAATATCGCTGATAATCAGATCCGGTTTTACTTTTTTCGCTAATTCTAATGCTGAAAGACCATTGTCCGCCTCAATCGTTCCGTATCCTTCATAATGAAGCAAATTTACAATAGCTTCACGCAGATCCTTCTCGTCGTCCACAACAAGAATTTGTTTCATATGATACTCCCCTATTATTGAGTCGATGATGAATCTTGATTAACAATGAAGTTATTACAATCGATGTGCCAATTGTTAATGCATCAAAGCGAGGATTATTGAGGGATTTTATATGAACTTGAATGTAGATTCTTCAATTTGCCACTATTTGAGGCAGTTTTTTGTTTTATTCAGATAATTTTTTAGAATAAAGACTCCACAATGCTGCCGAGGCGGACGCAATAATTTTTTCGTTAACTTCTTTCCCGTCGGGAGAGTCCTTTATAAAAACAACAATCACCGCTTTTCTTCCGTCGGGAAACACAATGATGCCAGCATCATTAGTTGCCGCAGTGACACCGTCTGCATTAGTTCCCGATGATCCCGTTTTGTGAGCGACCAAAGCGTTGTCCGGAAGAGATCCCTTCAACCGTTTCTTCGAAATGACATTGCTCGTCAGCAGATTCCAGAGAAAACGCGAGGAACCGGAGGAAACTATTTTCCCTTCGCTGAATGCAGCAAAGAGGCGAGCCATGGCCTTCGGCGTGCTCCAATTCAGATATTGAACATCCCACGAACGGTGCATTTCCTCTTCCGTCGAGAGAATGGAAATATCCCTTATTCCATGACTCTGAATAAATGCATTGACCGCTTCCGGACCTCCGGTTAATCCGAAGAGAAGGTCGCAGGCATTGTTGTCGCTGAGTGTTATCACCTGCTCAAGCAGATACCCGACGGTGACATCAACGCCGCCGCGGGGATACTGCTCTCTCATGGGACTCCACATATTAGGAAGAAGATTCTTTTCCGTAAGGCGTACTTTCTGCTCCAACGATATTTGGTTGTTATCAATGCGATCCAGAACTGCAAGCGCAAGAGGAAATTTGTAAACGCTCTGCATCGGAAAACGACCGTTGCCGTTGATGGAAAGTGTGTCTCCGTTTTGAAGATCGATCACTGCGAGACCGACCACACCATTGCTTTGGGACGCAATTTGATACATCGTCTGACGTACTTGCTCCAGTTGTCCGAATGCAGCAGGTGACATCAAAAGAATCAATAACAGCATGACTTTAAGTAAATAAGAATTGTTCAGTTTAAACATATTAATAGAAATGGTAAATTGGGAACGCTGCCTTTGCTGAGCATCAAAACAAAACTCGTACCCAATCACTGCTTGGGACCGCTGACTTAGCTGAGCTCCACTCCGCAAACTCTTATACA
>CAZQSI010000071.1:9001-12739 GCA_964596155.1 uncultured Chitinophagaceae bacterium | reverse complement strand
AAAATAGAACGCTCGTTGCGGCGCTCAAAAAATATTTTTATCCGTCTCTGATTACAGCTGCCGACGATCACGGCGTCCCTTCTGATTCGAAAGAGGCACTCTGTTTCGCATTGCTGGCTCACGAAACTGTCTGCGGAAGAACGGCAAATCTTCCGTCCGTCACCGGTGCCAGTACCGACACCATCCTTGGCGCCATTTGTTTGTAAGAATGTTGTCTGAATAATTATATGTTAAAAAATCTTTCGCTGCCCGTTAAGGTTTCCATAATCTTCTTTCCGCTTTTCTTTTTTGCGGTGTCGGTAATTTCGTACTTCAATTACAGCACCACGCAGGAACAAATGATGTCGCAGGTGCAGAATGCCGCGACGGCACAAGCCAACACCATCAAAGAAGCGCTTGTCAACATGATGGTGACGAATGAAAGCATCGACGACAGTTATCTGCGCAAAGTGAGTTCTTCGGGAGACATCAAACACATTCATATTCTGTTTCGTCTCGACAGCCTGCATTTCGACGAGGAATTTCTCGACGACGATGCGCGGAGAACCCGTCTGATTCGCCGCGAAGTGGAGGTCTGGGACAAGAACATGATGTTCGGCGACGATGTGTTCGAAACAAAAGAGCCGAAATGGTTTCTTACCTGCAGCAAACATTCTCATGAAACAAAAGTCATTTCCAGTCTCTCAAAAGACAAACCAACCTTCCTTCAGTCGTGCGAACAAATGCAGGCGCTGATACCGTTCCTTGCGGAGAAGAAATGTCAGCAATGCCACAACGTGCAGATCGGCGCCGTGTTGGGCGCGGCGGTAATGACTGTTCCTCTGGCGGAAACGGCGCTTCATCTTGAAGAAAATGCACTCCGTTCGCTGTACGTCTTTATCGGATTCCTCGTCCTGTCGCTGGTGCTCAACGGATTTATTTTCCGGCGCTATATTGAAAAACCGCTCATGAAACTGATCGGCATTACCGAATCCATCGGCAAAGGAACGACGCTTGACCATAAATTGAAGGATGATTTTGACAACGATGAAATCGGAAAACTTGCGGTTGCCTTCGATACCATGCAGGAGAATCTCCGTCACGTTCAATCCGAACTGGTAAAAGGCGAACGGATGTCCGCCGTCGGACAGATGGCGAGTTCCATCGTCCACGACTTCCGCACGCCGATGACCACCGTGATGCTCGTTGCCGATTCGCTGCAGAAACATCAGGCAATGGAACCCGAACAGCGTGCAAAACGGTTTGCGCAGCTGCATGCCGCTATCCATCAGATGAATGACATGATGCAGGAGCTTCTCGATTTTTCCCGCGGGGAATTCAGATTGAATTATGTGGAATGTACGGGGGAATCGATAGCCGAACATCTCAAGCAAGAGTACGAACCTCATTTTAATGAATCGTCCATTCGTTTTGCCGTCAGCAACCGATCGTCCGGCACCCTTCTGCTGGACAGGGACCGACTGCGGCGCGTTGTAAACAATCTGGTGAACAACGCGGAAGATGCCATCGACGGAAACGGCGCCATCACCGTCATTTTCGAGGACAAGAATGGATCATTCGTCATATCGGTGAAAGACAGCGGAAAAGGTATCCCTGAGCAGATCCGGGAAACGCTCTTTGAACCGTTCGTCACATTCGGCAAAAAGAACGGCACCGGTCTCGGTTTGGCCGTGGTAAAAAAAGTTGTTCATCATCATAACGGCACCATCTCCTTCGTTTCGGAGCCGGGCGTCGGTACAGAGTTTGTCATCTCCATTCCGCGATCGCTTTCCGCTTAATTCGCCTGCCGCGGCAGAACATTTGCACCGGAATTTTTCTTTGCGGAGTTATCCCATTCTTTCGTACCTTTTTACACCCCATGAAAATAATTCTTTTACTTGCCTCCCTGTCCTTCACTGCCAACGGTGTTTCCGTCGCCCAGACCGCGGACCGCGATTCGATCCTCTGGATTTTTGACCGGAAAGACGTTGCAACGTACGGTACCATCGGCTGGAATGCCGCGGCGCTTGCCATGGAATTCCAATGGTGGTGGAAGGATGATTACTTTTATAAGCAGCATGAGTTCCGGCTTCAGAACGACGGATATTTTTATAACAGCAGTTACGGAGTAGATAAACTCGGACATATGTACTCATCGTATCTCATTTTTCATCTTACGTATGATGTCATGAAGTGGGCGAATTTTGATGATGAAACCGCCCTCTGGAGCGCGATCGCCGTTCCCGCGAGTCACGCTCTTGCCATTGAACTGGGAGACGGATTCTCGAAATGGGCATTTAATCCTTCTGATCTTTATTTTAATTCCGCCGGTCTGCTGTTCGGCGTCCTTCAGGTGCATTATCCGTTGCTGCAGCGATTCAGTTATAAATGGAGCTACTATCCTTCGTCCGGCGGCGGGAAAAACGATCCTGACTGGGGACCGGCCAGCGATTACAGCGGCCATATTTACTGGCTGTCCGTCGATCTGTACAATATTCTTCCCGATGCAATGCAGGCGTATTGGACCCCGTACCTGAATCTTGCCGTCGGCATGGGAGCGTCGAATGTCTCGTTCGGCGATACCGGTACGAAGCGTCATGAGTTCTACATCGGTCTGGATTGGAATACCGATGCGCTCTTCCCAGGATGGGGATTAGCCCGAAATCTTATCAACAAATTCAAGTTTCCGGCTCCGGGAATTAAATTCACACCCGGTGCACGGACTGTTGCATCGCCATTGCTGCTGGAGTGAGATGAAACATTTTCCGTTCTGCATTATTTTCTCCGTTCTGCTGATCGCCCGGCTCTCTGCACAAGAACGTTTTCAACTCACGTTCGTGCCAGACAAACAGTTCATTCCGTCGTTTACTGCAAGCGGCACCGAACATCGAATTTCGTATGCGAAACAGTTTTCTTCTCCTTCCTATCGCGCAGCGCTCGGCGGCTCGTTTCCCATGCTGCATGTGCGATGGACGGAATTTGAGTGTCTCGTCAACGTCTCGGGAACGGTGTACACAACGCTCGAAAGTGCGGGGATTAAGTATCAGGTGACGAATGCGGATTACTATGCTGATGTTTCGTTTGACATTCCTCTGTCGGATCAGACGGTGCTGCGGCTCGGCTCCGGACATACAAGCCATCATCTTGTGGATGATGCCGTGATCGCGCTGGGCAATGCGAGGGTCATCAATTATGCGAGGGATTATTTCCAGATGTTTGTTGTGCACACGGTGCCGCAGATACGCGGCTTTGTCTACGGCGGTACGTATTACAATCATTCATTTCTCGCAAACGTTCGGCGGGACGGACAATTCCTTCTTCAATGCGGTGCCGACGGCGGAAATTATTCCCTCTACGGACCAATATCATTGTACGCGGCCGTTGACCTGAAGCTGAGAAGTGAAGCCGCCTATGCATCAACACAAAGTTATCAAATCGGCATCAGAGCGCAAGGAAATCCCTTTCGCGCCGTTCGATTAGCGTATACCTACCGCACCGGAATGGATGACCGCGGTCAATTTTATACTCAACGAAACAGATATCACTCTGCCGGAATTTATTTTGATTTCTAATTGAATGACGCGAGGAAACATGGTGACAATACGAAAAGGAATTCGCAGCGACGCGGAAACAATTGCCGGCTACAATATTGCCCTTGCGCTGGAGACGGAACATTTTCATCTTGATCGGGATCGGACGCTGCTCGGCGTTCACGGAATGTTTGACGATCCGTCCCGGGGTTTTTATCTTGTTGCGGAC
>CAZQSI010000071.1:0-8901 GCA_964596155.1 uncultured Chitinophagaceae bacterium | reverse complement strand
CGGCGTTCACGGAATGTTTGACGATCCGTCCCGGGGTTTTTATCTTGTTGCGGACTTCAATGGTGTTCTTGCAGGCCAGCTAATGATTACATACGAATGGAGCGATTGGCGCAACGGCGTGTTCTGGTGGATTCAGAGCGTGTACGTGAAAAAGGAGTTTCGCGGTCAAAAAGTGTTTCGATCACTCTTCGATGCGGTTCTTCGGCTGGCAAATGATCAAGGAAATGTTTGCGGACTGCGGTTATATGCCGAAAAGGAGAACAACGATGCGGCCGCCGCATATAAAAAACTTGGAATGGCCATTACGCATTATGACTTGCTGGAAATGGATTTTGTTTTAAAACGATAGGATGCTCGTACACCGGAACTCCGGATAATTACAGTTCATCGCCGTTCGGTTGACCGTCGTTTTTTTCGTCCGCCGAAGGAAGAACCGCTGTTTGAAGATACTCCTTTGCCGATGCAACAGCTTCATGAGATCCGCTTAACGCCAGCACGTCGCTTTCCCGTAATCGCTCCTCTGCCGTCGGTATGATCATCCCTGTGCTTCCCCTGTTAATGGCCAAGACCGAAGCTCCTGTCACTCCCCGCAGATTTAAGACGGCGAGTGTTTTTCCGATGGAAGGATTCCCCGGCTCCAGTTTTACCGCAACAAGATCGCCGAGACCGGGGAGAAGCTGATGAATCTCTTTTAATTTCAATGTTTCGTCTTCACGGATGTTTCCGGTGGATTTTGATTGGATATTCAGCGCCTCGGCAATCACTTCCGCTCCCGCCCTAACATGTCCCTGCAGATCGGTGGCGCTTTGCCAGAAAATAATCGCAAGTCCCGTCAGGGATATGACAAAGATTGCTGCGGCGGGAATACTCGGAAGAAACGGCTGCGTCAGCGCCAGCAGAGGTATTCCCACAAGCAGAATGCTTGCAAGCTGAAGCGTCACAACCAGCATTTTTCTCGGTGCGGCCACAAAATCGACTCCTCCATCCTTCTTTGCCGGAAGCGCCATCCGGGCGAGAAAAATTCCGAGTTTTTTTCCGACGCGGACAATGCCGACGCAGAACGGCGCGGAGAGTGCGGCGGCGATCAGAATAAGAATCACTTTTATCACGGTCGGAGAGAACGGCACATGTTGCTGCAGAAAAACTACCGCGGAACTCAGCGATACCGATGTGCCGATGATGATGCCGCCGAGCAGCACCGCATCGACGAGCAAACGGCGAAGCAGGCGGCGGATCGGCGCACTTGTTTTTTTCTTTTCGGATCTGTCGCGAAGTTCTTCAATCCAGCTGCCGTATAATGTGGTAAATGTCTGAAGCGGTTTCGGAAGTTTTCTGTCGATAAAGCTGGCGAACGGACCGGAGTTTCGGATCAGAATCGGCGTGGAGAGCGTCGTGATGGCGGAAATTGTGACGGCGATCGGATACAGGAAGTCGCCGGTTGCCCGGAGCGACAAACCGAGTCCCGCAATGATGAATGAAAATTCTCCGATCTGCGCCATGCTCATTCCCGTCTTAATGGATGTGCGCATTCCGTTTCCTGTCATGAAGGAACCAAGCGAAACGCCGAATATTTTTCCCGTGATCACGGCGGCGGTCAACACCAGAATAGCGGGAAGATACCGCCATACTACGGCAGGGTCGATCATCATCCCAACAGAAACAAAAAAGATCGCTGCAAACATGTCGCGCACCGGTTCGATCAGATGCTCGACTCTTTTCTCTTCTCCGGATTGAGCAATCAGCGATCCGGCCAGAAAAGCGCCGAGCGCTACCGAGTAACCGAATGCATTGGCAATCAGTGAAACAACGAAGCAGAATCCGATGCTGACCACCAGCGTGGTTTCCTTCCGGTTGATCTTGAGAATGGTCCGCATCATTCGTGGAACAAGAAATAATCCGATGCCGATCAGTCCGATGAGAAACGCGGTCAGTTTTCCGATGGTCACGGCAAGAGGACCGGCGGAGAGGCCGCTGCCCGATGCAATACCGGTGAACATCGCCATAAATAGAATGCCGATCAGATCTTCGACAATAAGAATACCGACGACAATTTCGTGGAGACGTCCTTTGATGTTCTGCTCCGCAAACACTTTCGCAATAATCGTCGTGCTTGAGATTGCAATAATCACGCCGGTGAACAGACTTTCGACGGTTGTCCATCCGAACGATCGTCCGATGGTGAATCCGAGCCAGATCATGATGCTCGTTTCCAGGACGGCGATGATGCCCGCCGTTGATCCCACCTTGATCAGCTTATGAATGCTGAATTCCAAACCGAGAGAAAACATCAGCATGATCACTCCCAATTCTGAGAGTGTCCGTATGATGTTCGGATCGGCAACGAGCGGAAACGGCACGTACGGACCGACCAGCAATCCGGCGATAATATATCCAATGACGACCGGCTGATGCAGGCGCTGAAAAACCACGGTTGTCACCGCGGCGACGCAGAGGACTATCGTAATGGCATTCAGAAAGGCGTGAAGTTCACTCATGAAGTAATGAAGGTTGTTCTACTATAATCTATAAAATTTGCACCGTAAAACAACGAACCGTTTAACCATTTTTTTCCCTGCGGTCGGAGCAGCACGATGAATGATGTCCATTGCTTCTGTTTTTTTGATTGGTATATTGAACCGATGATTACCATAACGGAATACGACGATGACAGGCGGGATGCGTTCAGAACGCTGAACGAGGAGTGGCTCCGTAAATATTTTGCCATTGAACCTGCAGACAAAGAGATGCTCGAGGACCCCGGGCGTACGATTATAGGCGGTGGCGGAATGATTTTCTTCGCTGAATCCGGCGGCGAGATTGTCGGCACGGCTGCATTGATCAGCCGCGGTCCTGGTCAGTTCGAACTCGGAAAGATGGCGGTGACGGAGCGGTTCCGCGGACATGGCATCGGATCGATGCTGCTCGAATATTCATTTGCCTATGCACAGAAGATGCGTGCGCAGAAGATTATTCTTTACTCCAACACTGTCTTGGAAACAGCAATCCATTTGTACCGCAAGCACGGATTTGTGGAAATTCCGCTCGACCCGGGATTATACAAACGGTCAAACATTAAAATGGAAAAAATTCTCTCCTCTTCCACCTGATTCGCTTCCGTACATCATTTCCACAGATACGTTCCGACCGAACCTGCATTCAGAAACGATGTGAATTGCTTTGATCCCTCTTTGACGGTAAACGCCTGCGGCTGCGATCCGTCGTTGAGAACAATCAGCACAATGGTTCCGTCCTCCCGTTTGAATGCCGTATTCGGCAAACTGTTCGGCATGATGGATTCGATGCGAACCGAGCCGGGACGGACAAATTTTGCCGCGTGCGCCATAATATAGTACGCGGGATTCCTGACAACCGTATTGCCGTCAATCGTTATTGCGCCGAGACATTCGGTGCATCCGCCGGGCGTGTGCGGATCCTGCTGCGGATCGGAGGCAAGATTCCACTCCAAAACGGTGCGGCACCAGTTCCGTGTTCCGCCGATGATCAATGTGCCGATATGCCATTTCAAATCGTTGGCAAAATTTCCCGGCGCGCCGATCCACTGTTCCGTGAAGTAGATATTTTTATCGGGGTGAGCAAAATACACTTTTGAGAGATCGTTGATGCTTCCTCCGTACAAATGAAATGCCGAACCGTCCACATATTTTTTTGCATCCGGATCGTTCAGAATTGCAATCGGATAATCCGTCCTGTCCGCATTGTGATCGTAAATGACGATTTTCGTATCGATCCCGCCCGCCGAGAATGCCGGTCCGAGATTGTTCTTGATAAAATTAGCCTGCTCCGCCGCCTGCATCACCATGCTGGGATTGTTCCCTCCGTGAAGCGGTTCATTCTGAATGGTGATCGCATCAATGCGGATTCCTTCCTTTTTCATCTCCTGAATGTATTTCACAAAATATTTTGCATACGCGGCGTAAAATTGAGTTTTCAAACTTCCGCCGACCGAGTTGTTGTTCGTCTTCATCCATGACGGTGCGGACCAGGGCGAACCCATGATCTTGATGTCAGGATTAATGGCCAAAATCTCTTTCAGCACTGGTATCAGATGTGCACGGTCCGGATCAAGTGAAAAGTGAACCATTCCCGTATCGGTCTGTCCCGCAGGAAGATCATTGTAGGAAAAAACCTTCTCATCCAGATCGGAAGCGCCGATACTGACGCGAAGATAACTGATTCCGATATTCTGATTGTCCGCTGCAAAAAGTTCCTTCAAAAGTGCTGCGCGCGCGGAGGCAGACATGGAATGAATCAGCATGGCGCTGCCGCCGGTAAGCGAACATCCGAAGCCGTCGATTGGCTGAAACGTCTGATCTCTCATCACTTCAATGACGGGAGCCTGCGGCCCGACGGTGGGCGATTGCGGTGTGGACTGCTGCTGAAACATTGCCGATTTGTCTCCGTTCGAAAGCCACAATTCGTACACCGGCGAACTGTTTGGCGCGGTGGAATTATCGGGATCGGAGCTGCAGGAAAGCAGTGCGATTAGAACAAGAATCATTGGTGTCATGATATTTTTGAGAGAAGTCATACGTTGCGCTTTCATTGAAATGGTTGGCGTGACGGAAATATATTCAATTAACTCCGGGAGAGCGAGCGCTCTTTTGCATGATTTTTTCCCTGCTTCCTTTTTCCTCGCATCTTCCGTACTTTCATTCTATGAGTCAGCGAAAGCGATATATCGCACATCTTGATCTTGATTGCTTTTTCGTATCGGTGGAGCGGATCAACGATCCTTCACTGATCGGTAAACCGGTTGCCGTAGGCGGCACGGGCAGGCGCGGTGTCGTTTCATCGGCATCATACGAAGCGCGGCGATTCGGCGTCCGTTCGGCAATGCCGACAGGACAGGCGCTCGATCTCTGTCCGTCGCTGATTGTTGTCCGCGGAAGCCACGGCGAATACGGAAAAGTTTCCAAGCGGCTCTACAAATTCCTCTGTGATTATGCGCCGATCGTTCAGCAGGCATCGATTGATGAGATGTATCTGGATTTTTCCGGATGCGAGAAGCTCTATAACAACGATCTTCCCGGATTGATGAGAACCATCCAGGCAATGGTGAAAAAGGAGTTCTCGCTTCCCTGCACGATTGCGTTGTCATCCAACAAGGTGGTGTCCAAAATTGCGACCGGCTGCACGAAGCCGGAAGGATGCATCACGATCGCTCATGGAGATGAAAAGAAATTCCTTGCGCCGCTTGACATCTCCGTGATTCCCGGCGTCGGTGCGAAGACTGAGCGGGAGTTGAGGAAGTACAATATCAACACCGTGAAGGATATTCAGTCAATGTCGCGCGAAGCGCTTGAGGCGATTCTGGGAGATCACGGCGGATATTTTTACAGAACCGCCATGGGATTCGGAAGCGATACGCTGGATGTGGAATGGAAACGAAAGAGCATCAGCAATGAGAATACGTTCAGGGAAAATATCAGGGATAAAAACGAATTGTTGTCGCACCTGTTTGATCTGACCGAAAGCGTCTGCTACAATACCCGCCGGTACGGATGGAAGGGCAAAACGGTGAAAGTGAAACTGCGCTACTCTGATTTCACAACAATCACTAGAAATACGACGCTAAAAGAGGCAACGAACGACGATAGGGTTGTTTTCGACGCCGTGAAATCAATTTTTCTGAAGGCATATACACGGTCGATGCCGATTCGCCTGCTGGGAGTCGGCCTGACCCAGTTTTCACAGGCGTCGGAGGAAACGCTCTCGCTGTTTCCGGAAAACGATAGGCGGACTCAGGTGCTCACGGCGGTGGACAAAGTAAAGAAAAAGTTCGGCAGCGATTCGATTCACACCGGATCGGTCTGAACGGTTGTTTCGGCCCCTTCCGGCTCACGCCATATTGTGATAGACCGCCTGCACGTCGTCATCCTCTTCCATCCCTTCCAGCAGTTCGTTCACTTCCTTTGCCTGTTCCGGCGTCAGTTCTTTGGTCGTGGTCGGAATGTGCTGCAGCTCCGTGCTGGCCGGTTCGATACCTTTTTCCTCCAGCGCTTTCTGCATGGTGCCGAAATTCTGGAACGTCGTATAAATATAGATGAATTGATCGTCACCCGTCAGTTCGTCCAGACCGTGATCGATCATCTCAAGTTCAAATTCATCGACATCCTTAATCGCCGCAATGGGAATTTTAAAGACTCCCTTTCGTTCAAACATAAAAGCAATCGATCCCTGGCTGCCGAGCGATCCGCCATACTCTTTAAAATGATGCCGGACATTCGACACGGTCCTTGTTTGATTATCCGTCGCGCATTCCACCACCACGGCGATGCCGTGGGGAGCGTATCCTTCGTAAATGATTTCGAAATATCCCGATGTATCCTTATTTGATGCGCGCTTGATCGCTGCTTCAATGCGGTCCTTCGGCATGTTGACGCTTTTCGCATTTTGAATGGCGATCCGCAGATGAGAGTTTGATTTCGGATCAACCCCTCCGGCTTTCACGGCAATTTCAATGTCTTTTCCGATGCGGTTGAACGCTTTGGACATTTTCTTAAAGCGCGCAAACATGACATGCTTACGTTTTTCGAATATTCTTCCCATAGTAATGCGGTTTCGAGTTGTTCAAGGTAATGACGTTGCCTTCAAAGTACGAAAATAGACACTGAAGTGGAAACGAAATTGCATCGGTTTCGGCGATTGCGTATTTTTCCGTATGGATCTTGCCGCCGAACTGTTCAAAGAACATTCAAAACGCAATGCCGTCCGATTGGCGCGCTGGATCGGAAACGACCCGCGCCGGTTTGGGGAACTGATGACGCTGTTGCTTACCGGCGATGAACGGACGGCGGTTCGGGCGGCGTGGATTCTTTCCCATTGCGCCGATCAGCATCCGTCCATAATCCTTCCCTGGATGTCGAAGCTTGTAAAACGTGCTTCAGAGAAGAACGCTCCGGGAGCCGTGCAGAGGAATGTGGTGCGTGTTTTACAGTACGTCGAAATTCCGAAAGCGCAGCAGGGACGCGTCGCCCAGCTCTGTTTTGATTTCCTTCAGGATCCCAAGATTCCCGTCGCCGTTAAAGTCTTCTCCATGACGGTGCTCGCCAACATTGCCCGCACCGAACCTGACCTGAAAAATGAACTCCGGCTTATTGTTCAGCAGATGGTTCCGTACGGCTCGGGAGCCATTCAATCCCGTGCACGGATGGTATTGAAACAGCTTTCGAAATAACCTTGTTTCTCTCCCCTCTCCTTTTTACATTATTGAAGAAATTGTTCGGCTTTTGCCTCTTTCCGGCCTCATCCCTTCGAAACGTCAGGCAATCATCACAATTACGAAAGAATCTATTATGCTGCTGCGATTGTTCATCCTTTGTACCGCCCTCTGTACGCTTCAGGCGCAAACTATCCGCTCTCCGCGCAATATCACGTCGCTCACTTTCTCCGTGACGGCGGACAGCATCCCGAATTATCAGCTCTCGTTTTGGAACAAGACCATACTTCGGCCGGGAGCGCTCGGCGTCGAACTGATGAACATGCCGTCGTTCCGCTCCGGATTTTCGGTGGCTTCGGTGGAAACAACATCGGTGGATGAATCATGGAATCCGGTCCTCGGCGAAGTAAAAACCATACGGAATTCGTACCGCGAAATGCGCATCACGCTCCGCCAGCCGGCCGTGAAGAACCGCTCCATGGTAGTTGTCTTCAGACTGTACGATGAAGGGGTCGGATTCCGGTATGAATTTCCGGAACAGGACGATCTGAATTATTTCACCGTGACCGATGAATTCACCGAGTTTGCACTGACCGGAGATCATACGGCGCACTGGATGCCGGGCGATTTCGATACGAACGAATACACGTACTTTACGACCCGGCTGAGCGACGTCGACGCCGGAAAGAACAGACGAATCGGCGAAATTTTCACCAGCACGTTCATCAGTAAAACGATGATTCAGACACCGGTGCAGATGAAGTCGGCGGACGGTCTGTATATCAACATCTCCGAAGCGGCGCTTGTCAATTATCCGGCAATGTGCGTAGAAATAGACCAGAAGAATTTTGTGCTTACAACAAAACTTGCTCCCGACGCCGTCGGCAACAAAGCGTACATGCAGGCGCCCGCAAAAACACCGTGGCGGGCAATCATCGTCAGCAATAAAGCGGAAGAGATTCTTGCATCCAAGATGATTCTGAATCTGAATGAGCCCTCAACGATCAAAGATGTCAGCTGGATTAAACCGGTAAAATATGTCGGCATATGGTGGGAAATGCATGTCGGCACGGCCTCCTGGAATTACGCGGATGTCAAAAATGTAAAGATCGGAGGAACAAACTGGAACGCTCTCACGCCGAACGGCAGGCACGGTGCGACCACTGAACGGACAAAAGTCTATATCGATTTTGCCGCACGTCATGGATTCGACGGTGTGCTTGTGGAAGGTTGGAATGTCGGCTGGGAGGATTGGTTTGGAAACTGGAAAGAAGATGTCTTCGATTTCGTCACGCCGTATCCTGATTTCGACGTTGCGGAACTTCATCGTTATGCAAAGGAAAAGGGAGTAAAACTGATCATGCATCACGAAACGTCTGCTTCGGTGACAAATTACGAGCGGCAATTGGACACCGCGTACCGCTTCATGAAAGCGTACGGATACGACGCGGTGAAATCGGGTTACGTCGGAAAAATTATTCCCCGCGGCGAAGTCCACGACGGACAATGGATGGTCAATCATTACATCCGTGCGGTTGCCAAAGCGGCGGAGTACGGCATTATGGTCAATGCCCACGAACCTGTCCGTCCGACCGGATTACAGAGAACCTATCCAAACTGGATCTCCAACGAAGCGGCGAGAGGTAATGAATTTAATGCCTGGAGTTCCGGGAATCCTCCGGAGCATGAAACGATTCTTCCCTTCACGCGGCTGATGGGCG
>CAZQSI010000070.1:10683-13245 GCA_964596155.1 uncultured Chitinophagaceae bacterium | reverse complement strand
TGAAAAAACATCCAGAAATTTCAACAGTTTTCAAAATTTAGAGTCGGAATGGCGGGATTCGAACCCGCGACCCCTACCACCCCAAGGTAGTGCGCTAACCGGGCTGCGCTACATTCCGGACAATAACGATAGTAACTTACAAAAAAGAGAGAGATTTTCCAATGAAAGATTTTTCATGAAAAAACAACATACATTCATTATCATTGCCGTATTGCTGTTTCACTTAACCACTATCACCAATGCTCAGCTTGCGGGTGCGCAAAAGCTTATCATAACAATTACCGAACAATGGGAAAGCAGTACGGGAATGATGATCTTGTTTGACCGGGCGAAGAACCAATGGAAAAAACAGCGCGAACTCTTTTCCGTTTCCGTCGGGGAAAACGGTCTCGGATGGGGAGAAGGGCTGCACCCGGTTCAACAGACCGGAAGGATGAAACAGGAAGGGGACGACCGCTCACCTGCGGGGATTTTTATGCTTGATACGGTTTTTTACGGACTCGCCCCTGCGGCACCGGAAGGCGTCCGAATGCCGTATGCATCAATCACCGAATTAACACGCTGTGTGGATGATACAGCCTCGCTCTATTACAATATGATTGTCGATGCCAAGCAGGTGAAGAACGATTGGAACAGCGCCGAAAAAATGAAAAAAATCGTTCCGGATTATGCCTATGTTCTCGTCGTCAAACATAATCCCAAACGAATACCGGGAAAAGGAAGTTGTATTTTCATCCATATCAACAACACGTTTACTTCCGGCTGCACGGCAATGAACGAAAACGACATGCTCTCCCTTCTTCATTGGCTTGATCCAAAACGTCCTACGATGGTTGTTCAATTGCCTGCATCCGAATATCTCAGACTTCAACATGAATGGAATTTACCAGATCTTCAGACGGAGCAATAACGAATGCGCAGATTGAAAATTTTTGTCGGAATTGCGGTCTCTCTCGGTCTCATCGCCATTACTCTTTTTCTCGTGCTGCGATATCTTGTCACCAAATCATTTCCTGAGTATGAGGGCGAGATTACCGCCGCATCGATACAGCAGCGCGTCAGCATTCACCGCGACGGGTTCGGCGTACCGCATATCATTGCCCAGAATGAATACGATCTTTTCTTTGCACAGGGATATGTTCATGCACAGGATCGTCTCTGGCAGATGGATCTTTCACGGCGGGCGGGCGAAGGACGGTTATCGGAAATTCTCGGAACATCGACGATCAAATTCGATAAGATGCTTAAAACAATCGGATTCGATCGCATTGCTCGTCAGCTTGAACAACAACTGCAACCGAAATCCAGGGAAATTCTTCAGGCCTATGCGGACGGTGTGAACGAATTTATCCGTACGCATAAAGGCACCTATCCGATCGAATTCGACATGTTGAATTATACTCCCGAGGAATGGACGCCGATACACAGTTTGATGATTGCACGGTTGATGGCATGGGAACTGAACATTTCCTGGCATGTGGATATTGTGCTGGGCGAATTGGTCGAAGCACTTGGCGAGGAACGGGCGCGGCTCATCTTTCCCTCGTATCCGGAAAATGGACCGGTGATCGTTGCAGATCGGGAAGTTCGAAACCGAACGGCCTCCCTGCGCGGTTTTACACTATTGCAGCATGAGTTCAAACAATTTTTTGGTACGACGGGAACTCACATCGGCAGCAACGCCTGGGCCGTCTCGCCGAAAAAATCGGTCAACGGCACTGCGATGATTGCAAACGATCCGCATCTTGGACTGTCACTTCCTGCAAAGTGGTATGAAATTCACCTGCGCGGCGGTGCGGTGAATACTGCGGGGGTTTCCCTTCCGGGAACTCCGCTGGTTATTCTCGGTCACAACGCCGATGTCGCCTGGGGTTTCACGAATGTGATGGCCGACGATGCCGATTTTTATTACGAGCGCACTGATTCTCTCGACGGCGAAACCTATTTGTATAAAGGAGAATGGAAAACAATTTCTGTCATTCATGACACGATTCGGGTGAAGGATTCTTCCGCTGTGCCGATCGTTATTCGTGCGACGCATCATGGACCTGCAGTGAATGAAATTTATTCGCTGAAGGAATTCTTTGCCTCCGATTTTATCACCATGCGATGGATAGGATTTGAAATGAGCGACGAATTGTATGCGCTCTATCTTGTGAACATCTCGCATGACTGGAAAAGTTTTCTGAAAGGAGTCAAAGAGTTTACCGTTCCCGGACAAAATTTTGTCTATGCCGACAGGTCTGGCAATATCGGTTATCATCCGGGCGTGCGGCTGCCGAAACGGAACGGAAATAATCCATCGCTTCCTTCCGCCGGTTGGTCAGGTGAGCATGAATGGAGCGGATTTATTCCCTTCGAACAGCTGCCGTCGCTATACAATCCTCCGGAAGGATTCATTGCCACGGCAAACAATAAACTGACCAATTCATCAGTCTATCACATCGCCAATCTGTGGGAACCGCCGTCGCGCATTCAGCGCATCCGGGAAGTGCTGCAATCCAAACAACTGTTCGATGTCTCCGATTTCAAACGGCTGCAGAACGATTATTTTTCCCACTT
>CAZQSI010000070.1:0-10583 GCA_964596155.1 uncultured Chitinophagaceae bacterium | reverse complement strand
AACTGTTCGATGTCTCCGATTTCAAACGGCTGCAGAACGATTATTTTTCCCACTTTGCGAAGGAAATGACGCACCATATTCTGTCGGCATACGGCGACAGCGGATCGGGTGATCAGAGGGTTGAAACCGCGGTCAACTATTTCAGAAACTGGAATTTTATTCAATCGAAAGACGACGTGCCTACCGCTCTCTTTGAAGTTTATTTTCATCATTGCATGAAAAATATTTTCAGGGATGAAATGGGCGACGAGTTATTCGAACAATATATTTTCCTCGCCAATATTCCGTATCGCGTCACCGCAGCCATGATGAACGATACTTCAAATGTTTGGTTTGACGATGTCGGTACACCGGTCATTGAAACCAAAAACGACATCATCAGAAAAAGCCTTCAGGACGCAATTGCCGATCTGACACAACAACTTGGCGGAAGCATGAAAGAATGGCGGTGGGGAAGGCTACATTCGCTGACGTTAAAACATCCCTTCGGCGACATCGGTGTCCTGAAAGCAATTTTTAACATTGGTCCGTTTGAAACAGGAGGATCCGGCACGACCGTGAACAACGGCGAATACCGATTTATACAGCCGTACGGAATGACGCTCGGACCGTCGATGCGGTCGATCGTTGATTTTGCGGATCTGAACCGAGCGTTGTCCGTCATTCCTTCGGGACAATCGGGACAACCGCTTCATGATCATTATTCCGATCAAATGCCGTTGTGGAAAAACGGCGAATATCATTCGATGCCGATCGATGAATCCGAAATTTTACGAATATCGAAAAATATTTTGTATCTTAATCCCGTTCGCTGACGAACAGGCGACTTTTTTCTACTACGACGAAATATCAGATTCAGACATTATGCTTCACGAAAACAGAAATTACGGCAGAACGAAGATCGTTTGCACCCTCGGTCCCGCAACATCATCGGTTGAAACGCTGATTAAGATGATCGAAGCGGGAATGGACGTCGCCCGCCTTAACTTTTCCCACGGAACCCATGAAGATCATCTTGATATGATGAACAAAGTGAGAAAGGCGGCAAAGATTACCGACGAACCGGTTGCAATTCTGCTTGATTTGCAGGGTCCGAAGATCAGAACCGGCAAACTCAAAGAGCCGATGACATTGAAGACGGGCGATCAGCTGATCATCACGATTGATGAGATCCTCGGCGAACAGAACAGAGTGTCGACAACTTATCAGAATCTGCCGAATGACGTGAAACCGGGCGATACAATTTTGATGGATGACGGACTGCTTCAATTTAAAGTGATTGATTCAACGGATAAAGAAGTTACGGCGGAAGTGGTTTACGGAGGGATTTTAAAGAGCAATAAAGGGATCAATCTTCCAGGAGTGGCTGTAAGCGCACCGTCATTGACGGACAAGGATAAGGAAGATCTGCTGTTCGGAATTGCCAACGACATCGATTATGTTGCGTTATCATTTGTGCGGACGCCGCAGGATGTTATCCAACTGCGCGAATTCATTATTGCGAATATTGACAAACGGAAAAAGCTTCCCATTATTTCGAAAATTGAAAAAGATGAAGCATTGAAAAATATCGATGCCATCATTCAGGAGTCGGACGGCATCATGGTCGCACGGGGCGATCTCGGTGTGGAATGCAAAACCGAGGAAGTGCCGCTGGCGCAAAAGATGATCGCACGAAAGGCGAACGCAGCCGGCAAGCCGGTGATTATCGCAACGCAGATGCTCGAATCGATGATCGAAAATCCGCGGCCGACACGGGCCGAAGCGAACGATGTTGCCAATGCCGTGCTGGACGGAGCAGATGCCGTGATGCTCAGCGGAGAGACATCGGTCGGGAAATATCCGGTCGGCGTCGTTACAACAATGGATACGATCATCCGGCGCATTGAGGAGGACGGAAAAGATAAATTATATCTTGAAGATGAAGTCGGCAATGCACAGGAAGCAGTGTTTAAAGCGCTCGGCCGATCCGCCTGTATTCTCGCAAAACAGATTAATGCGGCTGCCATCATTTGTTTTTCTCATTCCGGTGCAACAGTGAAAGCCATTTCACGGTACCGTCCCGCTGCTCAGGTGATCGGCATTGCCGACAGGGAACGCATTCAGCGGAGATTGAATTTAATATGGGGAGTGCGGTCGCTGCTGATAAAAAGTTTTGAAGTGGGAGAGACTGATGCAACCATTGCTCGCGTAAACATTTCGCTGCAGGAACTCGGATATCTGAAAAAGGGAGATTATGTTGTTATTACGGCTGGAATTCCGCTGATGTCAAGAAACACGACGAACATGATCAAGGTGGAACGGATACAATAGTATTCGCTCTCAACAATAAAAAAAATGTCAGCCAAGAGCTGACATTTTTTTATAATCCGCTTTCGGAAATATAGTCGTTGATATCGTACCTGATATTTTCGCTTTGACGTACCGTTTCTTCCATCCGTTTCTTGATGAGAATCGGAAGAGCCACAGCGCCGGCAACGATGGCGGTCCAGGTAATCACTTTAAAGAAATGTTTCATAACGCACCGGGAGATGAATGAGTGTTAATTTTTTTGTACAATAAGATACAAAGAATATTCACAAGTTGTGACTGAAATCAACAGTATTAGAGAAAATTAACAAGTATTTCAACCATTGTGTTCTTCGGGCATTGTTGTCGTCTGCAGGATCTGTTTACTAATTCTCCATTGTCCGCCCGCTCCGGTGTAAGTTTTGAATTGAACTCGGTCTGAAAATGTGTATCTTACGATGAAATTAATAAGGGTGGATTACTATGTATGAACTTCCGGTCACGTCAAAACAATTTGAGGTCGTAAAAAGCATTGAAGGATTTGTGGAAAAGAATCTTTCCACGCTCCTGAAACCGATCAATGAAAGCTGGCAGCCGACCGATTATCTGCCGGACATGAGGGCAGAGGACTGGAGGGAGCAAATCACCGAATTTCGCCGCCGGGCGAAGGAACTGAAAGATGAGGTTCTGGTGGTATTGGTGGGGGATATGGTGACCGAGGAAGCCCTCCCAAGCTATCAAACCTGGCTCAATCGGTTTGGCGGTGTCAATGATCCGACCGGCGACAGTGCTTCCCCGTGGGCAAAATGGAGCCGCGGATGGACGGCGGAAGAAAACAGACATGGCGATCTCCTCAATAAATATCTTTACCTCACCGGCCGGGTTGACATGCGGACCGTGGAGAAAACCGTCCAGCATCTGATCAATAACGGATTCAATACAAATTCCGGCAACGATCCGTATCTCGGTTTTATATATACGTCGTTTCAGGAACGAGCAACAAAAATTTCCCACCGAAATGTCGGAATTCTTGCAAAACGGTGCGGAGACGAACACCTCCATAAAATTTGCGGTCTCATTGCGGGTGACGAAGCGAGACATGAAAAAGCGTACAAACTTTTTATGTCGAAGATCTTTGAACTCGATCCTGTCAATGCCATTATTGCATTTGCGGAAATGATGAAGAATAAAGTAACGATGCCGGCAAGTCTAATGACGGATGGCAGAGATACCGATCTCTTTTCGAAATTCTCAAATGTTGCACAGAAGATTGGCGTCTATACAGCGAAAGATTATGCGAGTATCATCGCGGCGCTTGTTGAGGAATGGAAAATCGAAACACTGCACGGATTGTCGGATGCTTCGGCGAAAGCGCAGGATTATCTCTGCACGCTCTCGGCGAGATACGAAAAAGTTGCCGACCGTTTGAAAATTACAGGGACGGCAAAATTTCAATGGATCTTCGACCGTGAAATCGTGTTGGATACGCCATCAATTCAAATGATTTAATGGACGGTGACAGTACTCGAAACTGCAGCGATGAATTCATTTCCGGAGGAATCTGCTGTCCGCAATACCGCTTGTCCCGAATGCGGTAAATCTTTCCCATGCGAAATACTTGCCGGGAAAGAATCCTGTTGGTGCTTCCACGTACCGCAAGGAGCACCCGTCAATAATGATCGACGCTGCCTTTGTCCGGAATGTTTATCAATAGCGAGAGGCAGCCGAAGCGGCGGAAAAAATCCCTGATGTGTATTTTTCCATTGCTTCAAACTGCTTATATCTCTACTATTATTATAATACCTTCGCCACGCAAAACAACCAAAATGAAAAAAGCACTTGTTGTTGACGACTCTGCATATAATAGAACTTTTTTAACTGCGATATTGCGGAAACAAGGTTTGACGGTTGAAACGTCTGACAACGGCGAAGATGCAGTTTCTCACTTTCAATCATTCCAGCCCGATGTGGTTTTTCTTGATTATATCATGCCGAAGAAAACGGGTGTGGAAGCTTTGGCGGAAATGAAGCGTCATAATCCGAATTTTATTGGCATCATGCTGACATCAATTTCATCCGCCGACGATGTTGCAAACGCAAAAGCAGCAGGCGCAAGTGCTTACATTTTAAAACCGTACGAAACGGAAAAAATCGTCGGCATATTGAAAAAATTCAACGTGATTGAGGAAGCATGAAACCACAATACGTGTGTCCCGCATGCGCAAGAAAATATTTTGATCCGCCGTACCGTTGCGCAGATTGCGACACTGAAATGGGGTGGAAATGTTCATCCTGCCAGCACGGAAACCCGTTGATCTACAAGCGGTGCGGTCAATGCGGTACGGCGATACCCTCCGTCGTTGCAGCGAAGATCAACGAGGGGAAGCAGCTTCGCATTATCAATATCCCGCAGTACTCCGAACAAGATATCAACGAATTGCTGGAAGAAGGGGCCGGACTGACCGCCCGTAAAAAAATTAAAACACTTTCACAGACTGATCTCGATAAACTTTTTGGATGAGTATGTTTACACACGAAGATCTTGTGTTTCGTGATTATTGCTTTACCAATAGTCTGTTGACCGAGGAGCGGTGGAAGCAATTCAATGACATCGCTAACAGTTACGGTTTACAGGATGGGTTATCGCGCACGCTGGTTGAATTCAACTATTTCTCCCCCGACGACCTCGTTCGGCTTTTGGGAGACGCGTTTGGTCTTCCGGTGATGAAGCTGTATTCCGAAACGAATTCCGCTCCGAAAGACATCATTCCCCCAGCCATGATGCAAAAATACCGTGTGCTTCCTATGTTTCTTATGGGAGACGAGCTGACGGTTGCCATGATTGATCCGCCGTACAAAACTGTTCTGGATGCTCTCGCAAAAGCCACAAAGAAAAAAATTATTCCCGTGATAGCCGCCGTGGATGATTTTTCCGAAACCATGAGGATTCAGCAAAGCGGATTTGACGAATTGCAGCGCATCGCAGGCGGAATTGATCTGAAAAAATTTGATATCAGCGGTAAAGATGCGAATCGTTTGGAGCAGATGGGTGAGTTTCCCCCATTAATTGAACTCGTCGACGAATTGCTGCTGCGTGCCGTAAAAATCGGTGCGAGTCATATTCATGTGGAACCGTTCAAGGAAGAGGTTCGAATTCGATTTAGAATTGACGGCGTTCTGAAGCGCATCGCGTCGTTTCCCAAAAACATTGCTGACGGCATTGCTGCCGTGATAAAAACCAAAGCGGCTATGCATGTCAACGAGAAAAATAAAATCCAATCAGGACGATTTTCTGTTGCCGTCGAAAAGCGTACGGTGCATGTGCGAGCACGCTCCATTCCAACAGTTAATGGAGAAAACATCGTTCTTCGAATACCGAAGGGAACGCCCGTCAGCAAAAAACTTGCCGACCTGGGATTGTCACAGCAGAACTGGGTGAAGCTGGACCATCTCCTCCATCAGCCCAACGGGTTGATTCTCTTTACGGGTCCTCCGGGCAGCGGAAAAAGTTCGACTGCGTATGCAGCGATTAATCATATTAAATCTGCTGAAAAAAATATCGTGACGGCGGAACATCCTGTCGCATTTCTGCTGGATTCCGTCAATCAGATGAATGTGGAAGCGGAACGGGAACTGTCGCTTGCCAAAACATTAAAAGCAGTCCTTCAACAGGATGCCGATGTGGCCTTTGTGAGCGAAATCAGCGACGGTGAAACGGGAATGGCGGCGGCAGATGCGGCATTGACCGGTACCCTTATCCTCGGAACATTGAATGCCAATGACGCAGCGAGTGCAATTACGCAGCTGACCAATACCGGAATTCCTCTGAACAAAGTATCGTCCGCATTAATAGGCATAGTTTCACAAAAGCTTGTCAGGAAGATATGCGACTTCTGTAAAGAAGAATATCAGCCGACTGAAGCTATGCTGTACAAAACGGGACTAAGCGGCTTATCGGGCCGAGTGACATTTTTCCGCGGTGCCGGTTGTGCAAAATGCAGCTTTCAGGGATATCACGACAGAATAGCGATTCATGAAGTCTTGCTCATTACCGAAGAAATTCAGACAATGATTCGCGAGAACGCATCGATTGCAACAATCAGGGCGGCGGCGGTAACAAATGGTTTCCGTGATCTTCGGTTCGACGGACTAAAAAAAGTGGCTGCCGGATTGACAACACTCGATGAAATTTACCGCGTGACACGCTCCATCAATTAGGGAGAGCAATGAAAAAGGATGATGTTTCCGTATTAGTGATCGACGACTCGGACCATGTCCGGACCATGTTTGCCATAACATTTAAATCAATGGGTATCAAAAACGTCCATTACGCCGCCGATGGTGAAGAAGGGCTGATGCGATTTAAAGTTGACCGGCCGACGATTACATTTTTGGATAATATGCTGCCAAAGCTTAACGGTATGGCTGTGTTGAAGGAGATTCGCGCGATCAAACCGGACGCCATTGTTATTATGATCTCTGCAGTGTCAAATATCGAAGCAATACAGGAGGCCAAAAGCAAAGGTGCCAGTTATTATTTGGTAAAACCGTATTTACCGATAAAAATTACTGAAATGATGAACAAATTTCTGAATCTCGAAGGAGATCCGTCATGATCTGTTCAACATGCGGCAACGACAATCCGAGGACATCTCTGGAATGTCTGAATTGCCGTTCCAATTTAAATGTAGTGCGATGCAATTGCGGTTTTTTGAATTCTTTGATGGATACCTATTGCGGCTCGTGCGGCGGCGAATTAAAAAAATTATCATCACAACGGAAAGATGAATCGTTAGACTCCGTTTCCAACCATATCCCGAATTTCAGCGAATCCGAACTGATGAGGCTTATTGAACTGCAGCAAACCGTTCAACAGTCGGAAAATACCAGCACGGCCATTTCCCAGAGCGACATCGATAAATTATTCGAGTAACGTATGGTACGAGACGAAGATGTTAGGATTTCACGGTACCTTTTGACCAAAGGGCATATTGATAAGGTTAAATTCGACAAATTTCACCGGTTGATGGGTGAATCGGATAAACGCCAATGTTCATATGTTCTGTCCGAAACCCTCGGTGTCAAAGAAGATCTTATTGCAAATGCCATCGC
This sequence comes from uncultured Chitinophagaceae bacterium, assembly GCA_964596155.1. Classification (GTDB taxonomy): domain Bacteria; phylum Bacteroidota; class Ignavibacteria; order UBA10030; family UBA8401; genus UBA8401. The sequence continues at coordinate 3,182 of CAZQSI010000070.1, read as the reverse complement.
CGAAGAATTCAAGATTCCGAATATCAATCTCACCACCTCCACGGTAACCATCAACAATCCTGCAATGGTTGATGAGTTTCTTGCGAAGTATAATGCCATTCCGATCATTAAAAGCGGAGTTGAACTGACGGTAGCGTTTGTTAATCCGCCGTATAAGGATACGCTGGATGCAATGCGCCGTGATGCAAAAGTATTCATCGTTCCCGTTGCCGTCAAGCGGTCAGCTTTTGATGCAGCAGTAGCGAAAGAGCCCGTTGATGAAGTTGAACAGTACAAACACCTGCCGTCGAAATTCAAACTGGAATCGATCGACATCAGAAAAATCGGAAATGACAAAGCAACGGAGCTTTTCGTTTCCGGAAAACTACCCAATGCCGATATTCTTGTGGATGAAATTATCATCCGGGCCATCAAAGCGGGAGCAAGCGATATCTATCTTGAACCGATGGAACAGGAATTTCAAATACGGTATAACATTGACGGAGTGCTGCACCATGCAGTGGCGATGCCGAAAGAAATGACGGAATCCATTTGCAACGTCATGAGATCACGCGGCAGTCTGAACATGTTCGACAAGAAAAAGGCGCAGGATGCCCGGTATGCCGCGGTGTACGGAAACTTTTCATTCGACATGAGAGTCAGCACTCTTCCCACGGTGGAAGGCGAACGGTTTACAATCCGTATTTTGAAAAAATCTTACCGGTCTGTTGACATCAGGGATCTTGGAATTTCCGCAGAGAATCTTGTACTTATTCGATACTTGTTACACCGGCCGAGAGGATTGTTGATCATCGCAGGACCTTCATCCAGCGGAAAGACAACCACGGTGTACGGCAGCATCAATGAACTGAGGAATTCCCAAAAAAACATTATCACCGTTGAAAATCCAGTTGAGTATCGCCTCGATTTTGCCAGTCAGGTACAAGTGGATATTGAACAAAAAATGGATTATGCCGCTGCCATGAGAGCTGTGTTACGGCAGCATCCCGATCTGATCTTTCTTGGAGAGATCAGGGATGAGGATGCAGGCGTTGCAGCTGCCGAAGCGGCCCTCACCGGTACCATGGTTGTGAGCACGATGCTTTCAAGCGATGCATTATCCTGTATTCCGCGCATGTCGAATTTCGGCATTTCGTCGACTTTGTTGGCATCAACACTGAACGGCATTATTTATCAGCAGTTGGTCCGGAAAATTTGCCGCCATTGCCGTGTCAGTTATAAACCGACCAAATCAATGCTGATGTCAACCGGATTAAGCCAGCTGGAACACTCCCTTATTTTATATAAAGGAAAAGGATGCGATATTTGCGGCGGTGACGGATATTACGGCCGCACGGCAATTCATGAGGTGTTAATGGTGGATGAGGAACTTAAGGATCTGATTTTCAATCAGGCATCCCCCGTTAAAGTGAAGGAATCGGCGGTGAAAAAAGGATTCGAATCAATTCGATTTGATGCGGCAAAGAAACTTGTTACCGGCGTGATTTCACTCGAAGAATACCTTCGCGTTCTCGGATGATATTGCACTTCGTATCCTGTTGACAGTGAAAAATTATTTTTCAATCCATCTAAACCTTTCATGAAGAGAGCGCTCATCGTTGATGATTCTGAACCGAACCGCATCGTGATTAGTGCGATCATATCAAAGCTCGGTCTTATTGTTGATGTGGCCGAAGACGGAGAAGAGGGTGTCCAAAAATTCGTCTCCATGGAGCCGCATATTGTTTTCATTGATCAAATTATGCCGAGAAAAAACGGATCGGACGCAGTCAAACAAATGAAGCTCTTCAACCCCGATTTCACTGCCGTGCTCATGTCGGCGCTCATCAATCCGGATGATATTAAAGTGATTGTCGAGTCATGCGGTGCGGAAGAATTCCTTCCAAAACCGATTTCATCGGATGTCATTGCGGAGGTGCTGAAGAAATACAACCTGATCAGCTGATTGATGCTTCGTACAATTGCATGAACCGAACCGACCGCTTATTCGCCATCCTCCTTGAAATCCAGTCACATCCGTCCGTCACATCCACGTCGCTTGCTCAACGGTTTGATGTTAGCAAACGGACCATTTATCGGGATGTTGCTGCGCTGATCGAAGCAAATGTACCCGTTACCGGCAAAGCAGGAGGAGGTTACAGTATAGACGAGGGGTATTTCCTTCCGCCTGTCAGTTTTACGCATGATGAAGCATTAATGCTGATGCTGGGCGTTGATATTGTCGGACAATATTTTGATTCAAAATATTCCAAAGCATCGCGGAATGCCCAAAATAAGATCAACGCCACCCTGCCAAAAGAGCTGAAGCGGGAGATTCGGTATCTGAAAAGTTTTCTGAAATTTTATGCCTCATCGTCCGACGGCAGCGGACGCGATCATGCGCTGCAGGCGGTGAGGAATGCGATACTGGAGAAGAAGAGAATCGTATTCAGATATTATAAACGACATGCTCACACGACAGAACCTGTTGTCCGGGAAGTCGATCCGTATGCCTTGACCAATATCAACGGCTATTGGCTGCTCTCCGACTATGATCATCTACGGAATGATATCAGAGCGTTCCGTCTAGACAGGATGGAAACTCCGATGGTGACCAAAAAATCATATGAACGGCCGAAGAACTTCACATTTACCGATCTTGCAAAGGAATCCGGCGGTCAATCGTTCACCTGTATCATCAAACTTTCGCGTCTGATTGAACGGTGGGCGTGCGAGCGGCCACCGTTCCGGATCATAAAAAGAAACCGCCGGGGCGGGTATGTGCAGTTGACCGTTTCTGCATCGAATGAACAGGATGTTGTTTCATGGATATTGCGGTGGGGTGCGGATGCCGAAGCGGTCGGTCCGGACCGTTTCCGGGCTGCTGTAAAACAGGCGGTGCAACAACTCGCCGAAAAATATTTCTAAACCGCACAGTACTGCTGACATACTGTTGTCACACCCGTTTCGTATGTTTGTAACGTCACCAACAAACATATCACAACAGGAGAAAAACTATGTCAACACCGGTATTTGAAGTAGCCGTCTATTCCGTGAAGGAAGAAATGGTGGAAAAATTTTTGCAGCACCAACCGACGGCGCATACGATCATCCGTCAATTTAAAGGATTTACATCACTGCGCTCGCTCCGGTCAACGGAATCTCCCAACACGTTTATCGATTATTGTGAATGGGAATCGCTT
>CAZQSI010000069.1:0-13273 GCA_964596155.1 uncultured Chitinophagaceae bacterium | reverse complement strand
AATCTTGCGCCGGCAAAACTGATGGGTGTGGAGTCGAACGGGATGCTGCTGGCGACTGCCTCCGACGGAGAAAATTTCACCCTTATCACACCATCAAAAGAAGTCCAATCAGGAGTGGGAATAAAATGATTGTCGTTACCGGAGGCGCCGGATTTATCGGCAGCGCAATGATTGCCAAACTGAATGAACAGAAGATCACCGATGTTCTGGTTGTGGATGAACTGGGCAGTTCTTCAAAATGGCGGAATCTAACAGGAAAACAATTCACTGATTACCTGCACAAAGATCAATTTATGGAAATGCTCCTGAATGAGCGTCTTCCGAAGATTGAAGCAATCATCCATTTGGGCGCAAACTCGTCAACCACCGAAACGGATGTTGAACATTTGATGGAGAATAATTACCGTTTTACGCGGATTCTCGCCGAATGGTCCATCAGAAAAAAAACACGATTTATCTATGCAAGCAGCGGGGCAACATACGGAGACGGAGCCGAAGGATTTTCCGACGACGATGCGACAACGATCCGGTTGAAACCCTTGAACCCGTACGGATATTCTAAACAGATTTTTGATCTTTGGCTGCTGCAGCACGGGATGCAGAATAAGGTTGCGGGAATCAAATTCTTCAATGTATTCGGACCAAATGAATATCACAAGGGCGACATGCGGAGTCTTGTCTGCAAGGCATATGACCAGATTCAGGAAAACGGAAAAATCCAATTATTCAAATCTTACAAAGCCGAATATAAACACGGGGAACAGGTGCGCGATTTTGTTTATGTGAAAGATTGCACGGAAGTATTGTGGTGGCTGCTGCAATCGCCGAGAGTGAACGGGATCTTCAACCTCGGCACCGGACAAGCACGGACGTGGAATGATCTTGCTAAATCAGTTTTTGACGCACTGGGACTTCCTCCGAATATCGAATATGTCGAAATGCCGGAAACGATTCGTCAGGCGTATCAATATCATACCGAAGCGGAGATACGGAAGTTAAAAGATGCAGGATGTCCAGTACTCTTCCGTTCGTTGGAAGAATCGGTGCGCGATTACGTTCAGCAATATCTTCATCCGTCGCTGCGCTATCTGTGATTGATTCAATGAGAAAAAAATCATATTTTTCACATGTGCCGGAATAGCTATGCTGACTTTCTCACTTATTCTTCATTTTCTAGAGACTATTTACATCTCTTCGTTCATCCTTTCGGATAGTACCTGCTCCGGGTGACAATGCAGTTCGTTGCCTACCCCGGAAAATGTAGCACCTTATTGAATATTCTTTCTTCTGCACGTCATTCCGACCGAAAAACAACACAGAACACCTTTGAATGACGGGTTGTATTTCGATCGGACAGAGCATGCAGAATTACATTGTGAAAACAATTACTATTAAATTTACATACAGGGAGATACACACATGAAGAAAAAGAACCTCTTAAAAGATGTTGTTCGTCAAGTGGATGCAACGTCGTTCGACGCAACGCCGATCATCAATGCAATGCGAGATATGTCGTTCAGTTCGCGCGATACGGCGAGAGCAGCCGATATATTTAAAAAAATGATTGAGCACAGCGGCTGCACAAACGCGTTGGTCCTTGCCGGCAGCACGAGCGCAGGGGGATGCATGAACATCTACACTGACATGGTCAAATACAATATGGTGGATATGGTCGTGGCGACCGGAGCATCCATCGTTGACATGGATTTTTTTGAAGCGCTCGGATTCAAACATTATAAAGGGACGCCGTTTATTGATGACAATATGCTGCGGAACAATTACATCGACCGGATCTATGACACCTACATCGATGAGGAAGCATTGCAGGTGTGCGACGGCACGATCTATGAAATTGCAGAATCGCTTGAACCCAGACCATATTCTTCCAGAGAATTCATATATGAAATGGGGAAATGGTGTGTGAAGAATGCCAAAAAGAAACATTCGCTGGTGCAAATGGCGTATGAAAACAATGTCCCTATTTTCTGTCCGGCATTTTCGGATTCATCCGCAGGGTTCGGTCTGGTAAAGCACCAGCACGAAAGGATCAAAGCAGGAAAGCCATATCTGTCGATCGATTCCGTCAAAGATTTTTATGAGTTAACACAGATAAAGATGAAAGCGAAAACCTCCGGTCTGTTTATGATCGGCGGTGGAGTACCCAAGAACTTTATTCAGGATACCGTCGTCTGCGCCGAAGTTCTGGGTGTTGATGTGCCGATGCATGAATATGCCATTCAGATCACGGTTGCCGATGTCCGCGACGGTGCATGTTCCTCGTCCACGTTAAAAGAAGCGAGTTCATGGGGAAAAGTTGAAACAACTTATGAACAGATGGTGTATGCGGAAGCGACGACCGTTGTTCCGCTGATCTTCAGTTATCTGTATCACAATGCCTCTTGGAAAAAACGAAAGAAGTACGAGTGGTCAAAGTTGTTCAAGAAGTAGATCGTTAAACCCTCCGGAGGATCCGGAGGGTTTTTCTTTTTGCTTATCCATGAACGATTCGATATTTTGATTTCCATGAAGGAGACGAACGGATTCCTGCCGCCGATGATAATCGGGAAGAAAGAGTTTGATTTTTCCCTTCGTACCTACGTGATGGGAATTCTGAATGTAACGCCGGACTCGTTCTCCGACGGCGGTTCATATCACTCGGTTGACGACGCAATCCGGCATGCGGCAGCGATGGCAGCAGACGGCGCTGACATTATTGATGTAGGAGGCGAGTCCACACGGCCGTCCGGTGTTTACGGCGAGACCCGGCCGGTTTCCGCCGAGGAAGAAATGAACCGGGTCATTCCGGTGATAAAACGGCTGTCAGCTGAAGTGGACGCTGTAATTTCCGTCGATACGACAAAAGCGTTGGTTGCCGAGGCGGCGCTCGCTGCCGGAGCTTCCATGATTAACGATATCAGCGGACTGAAGTTCGATCCCTCGATGGCTGAAGTGGCATCCCGATATCGTGCAGCATTGGCTCTCATGCATATTCAGGGAACGCCGCAGACGATGCAGCAACAGCCGACATATGAGAATGTCGTGGATGACGTGATGGAGGAACTGAAGGGTTCAATTGCAAAAGCTGTAAAAGCAGGCGTGCAGAATATTATTATCGATCCGGGAATCGGATTCGGGAAAACCACAGAACACAATTTGATGCTGATCAAAAATCTTTCTGCATTCAAATCATTGCGTCACCCTGTGTTAATCGGAACATCCCGCAAGGGATTTATTGGAAACATTCTTGATCTGCCGGTGCATGACCGGATGGAAGGAACCGCCGCAACCGTTGCGGCATCGATCATGAACGGAGCGAATATCATCCGCGTCCATGACGTTCGGCAGATGAAACGCGTCGCCGTTGTTGTGGATGCAATTACACACAGTTAACCGATGGAATTATTTAAGATAGGATTCATTTCCGTTACGATCGTAGATGTTGCCGACATTCTGTTGGTCACGTTCATCTTTTATCAGCTCTACCGGGCAATGCGAAGAACGATCGCGGCGCAGATTCTTGTCGGACTAGTCGTTATCGTCATCCTTTCCGTAATCGCTCAAACGGTGAATTTGAAAGCGCTCGGATGGATTCTGCGGACACTGACCGATATTTGGGTGGTTGCCTTTATTATTATTTTCCAACCTGAAATTCGCAGGTTATTATCAACAATTGCTCGGAATAGACTTGTCAGAATGTTTCTTCGCTTGAATGTGACCGAATCGATCGAAGAAATATCGGCGACTGCGCTCGAGTTGTCCAAAAAGAAACAAGGCGCTTTAATTATCATTGCCCGGGGAACAGGGATGAAATCGTTCATCGAAACCGGAATTGCTCTCGGTGCTCAAATCAGCCGATCACTGTTACTTTCCATTTTTAATCCCCGGTCGCCGCTGCATGACGGTGCGGTGATCGTCAACGACCGGATCATTGAAGCAGCCAGGTGCATATTACCGCTCTCTCCAACAACCCGTATCGGGGATCTTGTTCTCGGTACGCGCCACCGTGCCGGACTCGGCATTACGGAACAGACCGATGCTGTTGCCGTGATCATTTCCGAAGAGACTGGAGCAATTTCGATAGCGGATAACGGAGAATTGCAGCATAAAATCTCCGTAAAAGATCTCCGTAAAGAATTGCGGGAGCGATTGGTTCATTCGGTCCATCGGTCGATGATGGATGTAAAGGAGGGCATGGGGCAGTAATGTTGAATATTGCCGTGCTCATTCCCGCCTATAATGCCGCAGTCACTCTTCCCGAACTGCTTCGACGAACAGTGGTACACGTTCCCGCGAAATCGATTTTTGTCGTTGACGATGGTTCAACGGATGACACCGGAGCCATAGCCGCATCGATGGGTGTTCGGACAATTGTGCATTCTCAAAACCGCGGGAAAGGTGCCGCACTGACGAGCGGGTTTATGAACATTCTGCTGGAACCCTTTGAATCGGTGTTAACGATGGATTCGGACCTGCAACACCTGCCGGAAGAGATTCCCAACTTTGTAAATCTTTTTCAATTAACACATGCTGATGTGATTATCGGCAGCAGATTGCACAATACGAAAGGAATGCCGTTTCATCGATTGGTATCCAATACAATCACAACGGCATTGGTGCGGATGCGAACCGGTATCCGTGTATCAGACAGCCAATCCGGCTTTCGGATGATTTCACGGCGAGTCATTGAAAATATTACGCTGCAAAGCAGCGGATTCGAAGCAGAAACAGAATTCATCATCAAAGCAGCATCGGCCGGATTTACATTCGGTTCGATGCCGATCGATACGATCTATGCGGGGGAAAAAAGCTCCATGACGCATCTCAGAACGACGATCAATTTTCTCAAGGTATTATTACGAAACTACTGACATGGGCCGATTAGAACTGGAACGAAAAGAATTGATCGATGCATTGCGCAAAAAAGGGATCAACGACGAACGGGTGCTGAATGCCATGATGACAGTGGAGCGTCACCTTTTTGTTGATCCGATGTTTTTAAACAGAGCTTATGAGGACAACGCATTGCCAATCGGCAGCGAACAGACGATTTCACAGCCTTATACTGTTGCATTCATGACTCAATCATTATCCCTTCAAAAGGATATGAAAGTGCTCGAAATCGGAACAGGATCAGGATATCAGGCAGCAATTCTTTATACCATGGGTTGCAGAGTGTTTACGATAGAACGTCATTTGAGTTTGTTGAACGCCGCACGCAAAACTTTCGATGCGCTCCATATGCGGATTGCTTCGAAGGGGGGAGATGGGACGATCGGCTGGTCGGAACATGCACCATATGATGCCGTCATCGTCACTGCAGGCGCCCCAAAGATTCCCGAAATGCTAATACAACAGTTAAAATCGGGAGGCAAGATTGCAATCCCGGTCGGAGACAGGGAATCGCAGCAATTAATAATCGGAACAAAAAACGATGATGCATTGATCACAGAAATCGCGGAGGGATTTAAATTTGTTCCGCTTATCGGCAAGCAAGGGTGGAAATAATGACGAGAAACTTTTTAATAGGAATATCTCTCTTGTTTGCTCTGGCATCAAACGCTGCTGCGCAAAGGTCCGACATTCGCGGAGTCGTCACTGACAGCGCATCGGGGGAAAATATTCCGTATGCGACTGTCTCAGTCGTCGGAACAAATCGCGGTGCCGTGACGAACAACAACGGATTTTATCTGATAGCAAATCTGCCTGAGGGAAAATATACTATTACGGCAAACTCAATCGGATATGACGAGTTGTCAAAACAGATTACTGTAAAGACCGGTCAACCGCAAACCGTGAATTTCAGATTGCAATCTGCTCCGGTAGAAGTGAATGAAGTGGTGATAACGGGAGGCAGAAAAACCGAAATAGAGGAAATCAGTACCAGCGTCCACGTGATGAGCCAGCAGGAATTAAAAAAGGTTCCGGTGACAGCTCAGGACGATCTGCTTCGCTCGATTCAGATTATTCCGGGTATTGTCACCTCTGCCGATGTCAGTTCAAAATTTTATGTACGGGGAGGTGCCGGGGATCAGAATCTGATTTATCTGGACGGAATGAAAATTTATAATCCGTACCATGCCTTCGGTATTTTCAGCATCTTCGACCCCGATTTTGTCAAGAACACCGAAGTCTACACTGGTGCGTTTCCTGCTGGGTACGGTGGGAGACTTTCGTCGGTTGTCAATATTGTCTCTCGAAACGGCAATAACCAGCAAATAACGGGCAGTGCGGGCATCAATTTCATTTCGGGAAAACTTCTTCTGGAAGGTCCTCTCTCCAAGAACAATACATGGATATTGAATGCCCGCAAATCGCTCTTCAACGATACGTTCAAGAAGTTTTTAAGAGAGCCTGCGCCGATTTCATTTTATGACATATTCGCAAAAGTGAACTTTGGCGGAGCGGATTATGGTCGACAGAGCATCCAAACCTTTCTCAGCGGAGATGATATTATCGCCCCCAGTCCGACCGAAGCGGACCATCGGTGGAGGATGAGTTCCTATGCGCTGACATTTTCGGATTTAGTCGACGAACGGATCTATGTCGATGCGGTATTGTACGGCAGCAGTTTCAGCATCGTCCGCGATGCAAAACAGTCGACGGCTGTTCGCGACGCTGAATCGTATATCAGAGACGGTGGCATTCGCGGCGAACTGACGATGTATTCGGAATCAAAGGATCTATATTTTATCGGATTTGAAGTTAACATTCCGAGTTATTTGTACAAATTTTCATCACCCTCCAATCTAAATGTAGAAGTAAAAGATGTTTCAGTCGAATCGTGGGGATGGTTTCGCTATCAGCTAAATTATGACCGCGTGAAAGCCGATCTTGGTATCCACTCCGATTTGATTTCATTATTTGACGCAAAATACCCGGACGCTATTCTCCAGCCACGGATGAACATCAGTTATCTGTTCGATTCGGGGTGGAGAGGAAAAGTATCGTTTGGAGTCTATTCGCAAAATCTGATCACGCTGACAAACGAAGATGATGTGATTTCGCTCTTTGAAGCATGGATCTATACACCGCCGAACACCCGGCCGGAAATCGCAAAGCATTATGTTGCGGGCATGGAAGGAAATATCTTTTCCGAACTTTCATTGAATGTTCAGATCTATTTAAAAGATTATTCTTCGCTTGTGCTGTACAACAGAGAGAAAAAATATGCCATCGATCCGGATTACATCAATGGAAAAGGAAAAGCATACGGAATTGAGACCCTTTTCCGGTATAAATATTCGTTTTTGGACCTTTATGTGGCGTACACGCTCGGCTGGACTTCGTTGACGATCAATTCGTTCACGTATGCTCCGCGGTACGACAGAAGACATAATCTCAACATATTGAATGTCGCACGGATCACCGAATCGATTGATGTCGGCGTCCGGTGGGAATTCGGCAGCGGATATCCGTTTACGCAGACCGTATCCTTTTATGACCGCTTGACACTAGGAGGCATCGGCCGAACGCCGGTGACATCCGAAACCGGTAAACCGTACTCGGTGCTGGGGGAGAAAAATGCTTCCCGGCTGCCGGCATATCACCGCATGGATCTGTTCGCTTCATATACCTTTGATGTGGGTTCATCGTCGGGGAGCGTCGGATTAAGTCTTTCCAACGTTTATGATAACGATAATATTCTTTTCTACGACCGGAAGACATTGCAAAAAATTACCATGCTGCCGTTTCTTCCCTCAGCTTCCTTGAAAGTGAATTTCTAACGATGAAAACTTACGGATTTCTTTTACTGGCATCAATGTTGTTTCTTTCATGCAATGATGATTTTTCGGCAAACGGGGATTATACGCCGCAATTGATTGTCTACTCTGTACTCGAAGCATCCACCGACACTCAATATGTCAGAGTATATTCTTCGTTTAGCCCGGATGTGTACCGGCCGGATACACCTTCGCCAAAATCCGATATTTCAGGAGCCATGGTGAAAGTGTATGATGATTCATCGGAATATATTTTTTCTGACACAATGATCACGGTTACAAGTGCAAACGGATCTGCGGATTTGGTCCGCATGTATGTTTCCCGTAATTTCAGACCAAAAGAGAAAAAACTTTATAATTTGTCTGTGAAATGGGGCGGATACCCAGAAGCACGCTCGACAACAACCGGTCTGGAAGCGTCTCAAATTATTTTGTTCCAGTCGAATGTACTCTTTGAACCTCTTCCCGGGAAAAATATTACGTTTGACCTCTATTTCGGAAAAAATGTCAGCGCATATCTTGCAACACTTACCATTCAATACGAGGTTCAGGTCAATTCTGTCTGGAAGCCATTTTTCAGAGAGATTCCCATCAGCGTCGTTCAGGATGCTTCCGGAAAAATTACTAAGAAGTTTTTTCCTGTTCCTCAATTTATCGAATCGCAGCGAACGCTCGAAAAACACCTTAAGGTCCATTACCCCACAGAAATTTATACGGCCGTCATCAATGAAATCAAGGAAGAAAATAAAGCAGCCGTAGACAATAAGCAGTTGAAATTCAAAGATGTAAAACTCCAATTGATGCAATTCGACAACGAAATCTTTACATATTACAGCATCGCAAATAATTTTCCGGGGGCGACCACCATTCGGCTGGATGAACCGGATTATACCAATATTGATAACGGATTCGGAATATTTGGATCTACGACATTTCAGTTAAAGACCTACGGGATTCCGAGCGAATTCCCATAACGAACTGTGAAAAAGCTTCCGAAGATAGTTGCATGCGTTGGACCGACAGCATCGGGGAAATCCGCACTAGCTCTGGAGATTGCGCAACGACTTCCCGTTGAAATCATTTCTGCTGATTCCCGTCAGGTATACCGAATGCTGGATATCGGAACCGCAAAACCAACTTCCGACGAGCTTCGCGGTGTACCGCATCACTTCATTAATCACCGAAATCCTGATCAGAACTTCAATGCAGGAGATTTTCAAAGCGAGGGGAGAATCGTCATCGAACAAATTCTATCCCGGAATAAGCTGCCGTTGATAGTCGGCGGTACCGGTTTATACGTTCAGGCAATTGTGGATGGTTTTTTTGACCTCCCTGACTTTTCGGGCGATGTGCGAAAGAAAATGGAACACCGATTGATTGAGGAGGGAAAAGAGGCATTGTTTAAGGAGTTGCAATCCGTTGACCCGGTTTCTGCACAATCGATGGATTCAACAAAACACCGAAGAGTGATCCGCGCACTCGAAGTCTTCTATGAAACCGGAACTCCGATCTCCGTTCTTCACCGACAGCACACAAGGACTGTGCTGTACGATGCACGAATGTTCGCTCTTCGCTGGAGTCGTTCCCGGCTTTATGAACGGATCAATGAACGTGTGGACACCATGATCGCATCCGGTTTTTTGGAAGAAGTTCAAAAACTTCTCGAGATGGGATATGACGATCGCCTGCAGTCGCTGCAAACTGTCGGATACAAAGAAGCATTTGCCTATTTGCGTGGCGAAATGTCCAAGGAGCGGATGATTGATTTAATGAAGCAAAACACCCGCAGATTTGCAAAGCGTCAATTAACCTGGTTTAACAGGGACAAACGAATTGTCTGGATTGACATCTCCGATAGTAAAAAATTATCCGAAATTGCGGATACCGTAATTTCCTCCCTGGAAACATAACAGCATATTGAACTGGCGGTTGAGTACAATGTTACATTCTCTCTCGGCTGTTCGAAATGAATACTTTTTATTTTTCCGCCAATTGTGGTATATTTATCCATGATTTCGCATCGTCACACGTAACGGCCTCAATTAGTATTCCGACCCGCAGAGTTGTCCTTCTGCATTATTATCATTAGCCCTGATTCATTAAAACTTTTTATGAGTATTTTAAAACAAATTCAAAACAGAAAAACCTTTGCCATCATCAGTCATCCCGACGCGGGAAAGACAACACTCACGGAAAAACTGCTTCTCTACGGCGGAGCGATACAGATTGCCGGAGCGGTGAAGTCAAATAAAATCAAGAAAACTGCCACGTCTGATTTCATGGAAATCGAGAAACAGCGAGGCATCTCCGTTTCAACTTCGGTAATGACATTTTCGTATGCCGATTACACCATTAACCTTCTTGATACACCCGGTCACAAAGACTTTGCAGAGGATACCTACAGAACACTGACGGCGGTGGACAGTGTCATTCTTGTCATCGACTGCGTAAAAGGGGTGGAGGAGCAGACGGAAAAACTGATGAATGTCTGCAGGATGAGGAACACACCCGTTATCATTTTCATCAATAAGTTGGACCGCGAAGGAAGAGATCCCATCGAACTGCTTGACGAGATCGAACATAAATTAAATATTAACGTCCGTCCGCTTTCCTGGCCGATGGGAATCGGTTCTAATTTTCGGGGTGTGTTCAACATTAGGGAAAACACATTTAATTACTTTTCTATCAACAAGCAGAGGGTCGAAGAGGATATTCAATCATTTTCCGGTGTCGACGATCCGCAGCTGCAGGAGCAGTTTGGGAAACAAGCCGTGCAATTGAAGCAGGACATTGAATTGATCAGCGGCGTGTATCAGCCGTTTGATGTGGATGACTATCGCTCGGGTAATTCAGCGGCGGTTTTCTTCGGAAGCGCGTTAAATAACTTCGGGATAAAAGAACTGCTGGATACCTTTGTGTCGATCGCCCCGGCGCCCCAGCCGAGAGAGACGACGCGCGGTGTTATCGAACCGATGAGTGATACCTTCTCCGGCTTCGTGTTCAAACTTCATGCAAATCTCGATCCGCGTCACAGGGACAGGATTGCATTTCTGCGTATCTGTTCCGGAAAGTTTGAACGGAACAAATTTTACTATCATGTCCGTCTGAAAAGGGAAATGAAATTTCCCAATCCGACATCCTTCATGGCTCAGGACAAAAGCGTAGTTGATGTTGCATATCCGGGAGATGTGATCGGTTTATATGATTCCGGTAATTTTAAGATCGGCGATACGCTGACGGAAGGCGACCAGTTGATGTATAAAGGTATACCGACATTCTCTCCCGAGATTTTCAAAGAATTGCAGTTGACGGATCCGTTCAAATCAAAACAGCTGGAAAAAGGAATCAGACAATTGACGGATGAAGGACTTGCACAGGTGTTTCTGCAGAATCAGGGAAATCGGAAAGTCGTCGGCACAGTCGGCGATTTGCAGTTTGATGTCATTCGGTATCGTCTTGAAAACGAATATGGCGCCCCCTGTCTCTTCCGTCCTCTCAGTTTATACAAGGCATCTTGGGTGGAGTATGAAGAGGAATCGGATATTGAATGGCTGAAAACCATCCATCCGGGAGGTTTATTTTTGGATAAACATGACAATCTCGTTTATATTTCCGAATCACAATATGCTTTGCAAAGGGCAATTGATAACAATCCAAAGGCAAAATTCCTCTTCAGCATTGAGCATAACACGGAAACACACGAAATGAACGAAGAAGCATAACACCGGATTTTGTAAAAAGTCCTTCGTTTCGTATATTTTACTACCGCTCACCGAATTCATCACAATTCAGACGGGATCTTGAATGGGCGAAAACATCGCACAGAAAGAGCAGCAATTCAATGATCGGATCGCGAACGGCGAAACCATTGAACCGAAAGACTGGATGCCGGAAAAATACCGCAAACAGTTAATGCGCCTGATTTCTCAGCATGCACACTCCGAAATTATCGGTATGCTTCCCGAAGGCAACTGGATCACACGCGCTCCTTCACTCCGGCGCAAAATATCATTGCTGGCCAAAGTGCAGGACGAAGCAGGGCATGGCCACTATCTGTACAGTTCCGCCGAAACCCTCGGCATTTCCAGGGAAGAAATGTTTGATCAACTCCACGAGGGGAAAGCGAAGTATTCATCGATTTTTAATTATCCCACTCTCTCGTGGGCAGATATGGGCATGATCGGCTGGCTGGTGGATGGTGCTGCTATCATCAATCAGACGACGATGGCAAAATGTTCGTATGGTCCGTATTCGAGAGCGCTGCTCCGAATTTGTAAGGAAGAAAATTTTCATAAGAAACAGGGAATGGAAATCATTGCGACACTGATTATGTCGGGTGACCGCGGAAAACAAATGGTGCAGGAATCGTTCGACAGATTCTGGTGGCCGACGCTGATGATGTTCGGACCGCATGATGCAAACTCTCCGAACAGTCCCGACATGATGAAATGGAAAATTAAATTGAAGGGAAATGATGAACTGCGGCAGCGGTTTATTGATATGACGGTCGATCAGGCGCATGCCTGGGGATTGAAAGTGCCAGATCCGAAATTGAAATTTAATGAAAAGACCCGAAGCTGGGAAACGGGTGAGATTGACTGGGAAGAATTTACGGCCGTGATCAGCGGAAACGGTCCGTGCAATCAGGAACGGTTACGCACGCGAAAAAATGCACATGAAAATGGCGCCTGGGTGCGTGACGCAGCACGGGCGTTTGAGGAAAAACATCGCGGCGGCATTCGGAGCTCGGCTCCCTCCGTCTGAACTCTGATTCTTTAGGACCGACACACCGGGTGCGGCCGCATCAAACCATCAACGTCACATGGAAATGAAACACGCCGAAAAAAAACAGGACGATCAGCTGGATTTGTGGGAAGTGTTTACCCAGGAATCCGATAACGCGCCGCATACGCATGCCGGAAGCATCCGTGCGGCAGATTCCGAACATGCCATTCAAAATGCCCGCGATGTTTTTGCCAGGAGGGGAGTGATCCGAAGCATTTGGGTCGTAAAATCGGATCTGATCAATGCGTCCTCACCGGAAGATGCGGACTCGATGTTCGATACGATTCCGGAAAAAATGTACCGGCATCCGCAATTTTACCGCCACACCTTGGATGATGAACTGTGGAACAAAAAATAAAAGACCAAAGCAAAGAATATCTTCTTCGGCTCGCTGACGACCGTCTGATTCTTGGCCACAGGTTGTCGGAATGGTGCGGACATGCTCCCATCCTCGAAGAAGATATCGCGCTCGCCAATATTGCATTGGATTGCATCGGTCAATCTCAGTTTTTATATGACGCTGCATCACGTTTGGAAGGACAAAATCGTCCGGCGGATGATTTTGTCTATCGCCGCGATGCATTGGAATTCAGGAATTTGCTTTTACTTGAACAACCAAACGGCGATTTTGCACAGACAATCGTTCGACAGTTCCTTTATGATGCATACGGAGTTTTGTTGTTTGATGCTCTTCAATCAAGCACGCTTGAGCCGCTCGCCGGCATTGCACAAAAGGCGGTCAAAGAACTCCGATATCATGTTCGGCA
>CAZQSI010000068.1:3380-13538 GCA_964596155.1 uncultured Chitinophagaceae bacterium | reverse complement strand
CCCAATTTTCTCTTTTTGTCGAATAATAAATTGAGGCCGGAAAATAATTTTTTTCCTCCCCGTTCCATTCCCACATGATGAAGATTGAGTATCGTCGATCCGAGACCGGAGGGCGGGGGAAGAAGCAATTGTACTTCCCGTTCAATCTGGAGCCCTTCTTTGTCCGCAATTTCGAAATATTGTTTCAGCCTGCTTTTTGATTTCGTCGTTCGTGCCTTCGGTCCTCTCCGCACCCATTCCAGCTCGCGACGGAGAAAATTATTTTTCTTTTTTTCTTCGCTTGCCAGCTGCGCCTGACGTTCCGCTTTGTCGATAAGGAAATCGGTATAATTTCCCGCGTGCGGATAACAGAGTCCGTTGGATATCTCCACAATCCTGTTGGCGATGGAATCCAGAAAATACCGGTCATGTGTTACGAACAGGCAGGCTCCGGAATAGGAAGAGAGAAAATCTTCCATCCATTCAATGGATTGCGTGTCGAGATGATTCGTCGGTTCGTCGAGAATGAGCAGGTCGGGACGAGAAATGACGGCACGGCAGAGTGCCACGCGTCGTTTTTCACCGCCGGAGAGCGTGGTAATGTCGCGTGTTTTATCCGGCACATTCAGCGAGTGCATCGCCGCCTCGACCCGATGCTCCAAATTCCATCCGTCGAGGGAATGGATATGCTCTGCAAGCACATGATGCCGTTCGGAGTCGTAGGGGAGGGATTCGTATTCCCGGAGGATGTCAATCACATCGTGCGCACCATCCATGATATTGTCGAACACATTCTTCGATTCATCGAGCGTAAAGTCCTGGGAGAGATATCCCGTAATCAGATCCCGTTTTCGGGAAATGCTTCCTTCGTCCGGCTGGATGATTCCTGCAATAATCTTGATGAGCGTCGACTTGCCCGATCCATTCGTGCCGATCAGTCCGATCCTGTCCGACTGATGAATGTTGATAGTCGCTTCCCTGAGCACGATCTGCTCCCCGAAGCGGATGGAAATATCTTTTGCGGCAACAAGTACCGGAGTGATGTGCGAGGCCATAGATACCAACATACGAAAAAATTTCACACGGTAAGAAGAAAAACTGAACAAAGCGCCGTTGCACGAGCGGAGGAAAACAGTTACATTTGTTTTACGAATTATTTCCTATGGGTGGACAGCAATGTCAAAACGTAAAGAGGAACGACCGTTTGAAGTGAAATGCCCGAACTGCAAACAAACGCGGGAACCGGATCATAATGAGGCGACCAACAGGTACGTCTGCTCACTGTGCAGCGAACCGGTGGATGTTCAGGTTATCATTGAGAAGAAAAAGCGGGGAATCCGTTGAAGAAAATGAATCAATTCGTCCTTTTCTTGGCATTGTGCGTTTTCGGTGTCGGTATCGGAGAAGCGCAGAAAACTAAATATGTCGTGATCGCCATGCTCGACGGCGCACGATACACCGAAACATTCGGCGACACGTCGTACGCTAATGTCGGCAGAATGTGGAACGAATTGCGTCATCAGGGAACGTTGTACACTCAGTTTTACAATAACGGAAAAACGGAAACGAACCCCGGACATGCCAGCATCCTGAGCGGTACGTGGCAGTACATTTCGAATGATGGTTCGGAATATTCCAGAAAACCGTCAATCTTTGAATATTTTAGGAAAGAAAAAAATGCGCCCGCCGCCGATTGCTGGGTTGTATTGGGGAAGGACAAATTGAACGTGCTTGCCCGCAGCACGCATGCAGAGTACGGAGCACCGTATGCCGCATCAGTCAGAACGTCTGCAGAACCTGCCAACGACGGAATGACGTATGATAACATTCGATTTGTGCTGAACAATTACAAATCGAGAATCACGATTGCAAATTTTGCAAAGATCGACATCGAAGGGCATGCGGGTTCGTGGGAACAATATATCGGCGGAATCAAACGGGCAGATACGCTGATGGCTTCATTATGGAATGCAATCCAGTCCGACCCGGAACTGATGAATAAAACGACGCTGATCATCACGAACGATCATGGCAGGCATACGGTGGACTTTGTGAATCACGGCGATGGCTGCGACGGCTGCAGGCATATTATGCTGCTGGTTCTCGGTCCTGATACTCCGAAAGGATTGATCGATAGCACGGTGTACAGTCAAATTGATATTGCACCGACCATCGGAAAAATGATGCGCTTCAGCACGCCGCTGTCGGAAGGGAAAGTGATTGAATCGGCAATTGCTGCCGCGGCCAACGTGCCGGTCGGATGGAAACATGAACCGGTCAACGCTCTCTCCGGACTCTATCAAATTCAATGGTCGCTCGGTCCCGTGAACGAAACAGTCACCACAACCGTGGAATACAGCAGAGACGCCGGCGGAACCTGGAAACCGCTTCTGAAGACTTCGTCCGGTGATTCTGTATTTCAGTGGGATACGGAGTCCGTTCCCGACGGAACGCGATATCGTTTAAGAGTGGAAGTATCCGGCGATACATCGTACGGTATTGTTCATTCCTCTCACGATTTTACGATCAACAATCCGGGAAACGGTGCACCGGATATTGTGCTTCATTCGTTCAAACGGAATGTCATTCTCTCCGGCGATCAAACGATTCAATGGAGTGCGGCCGATCCCGAGGGAGATCCGCTCACCATTTCAATTTTCGGAAGTACGGACAATGGTGCAACGTGGAGTGTTATTGCTGAACAACTGCCAAACAGCGGTGAATTTGTTTGGGATACACGTCCTCAGGCGAACAGTAAATTTTTCAGAGTGAAAATTGTTGCGTCGGACGGAACAGCCGCAACCGAAACTGTTTCACCCGTCGTGGAAGTGGAGAATGTGCGTCAAAAACTTCCTTCCGTGATGCAGAAATCGGGAAGGGGAAACGGAATTGTGTCGGTCAATATCGGGGATGCGTCGAAATTGACGGGAGACCGTTACAGAATTTCGTTTGGTGTTTTTTCACCGCAGTTGAAACATTATACTGTTGAAAATCTTACGAAGAATAACGTTGTTCTGCAGAATATTTCTTTCCCCGGGGACGGCAGCGAAGGTCCGATGTTCGACGGCATTCGTCTGGCAGTGACAGATTATCCTGAGCCGATGCATAACAAAGATTCAACGAAATGGATTAAAGGAGCATCCACGCTTTTTACTAAAGTGAATTTGCCGGAACTCGTGCTGCCGGAGGGAAATGTTCAGGCGCTTCCTGAAGCGGCGGATTATGAAATCCGCATTTCGGAAGTCGTGGCAGATACTTCAGCAAATTATTTCGGTGCATTGGAAACGCCGCTCTATTATACGGTGTATAACACCACGATGAATCGGAAGACCGCCATCGTTCTTTCGGAATTATCCTTCGACGGAAAACTCTCCTTCGGTGACGTGCTCTATTTGTTTATGAAAGACTCTGCCGGAGCCGATCTGTTGTCATGGGAAGTGGTGATTGACGGTGAGGTGAATTCCGTCGAACCGGCAGCGGGTGATATTTTGAGAATTGCAACGTATAAACCGATCACCGGTGAAGACCAATTTGAATTTACTGCCGCAGTGACTTCGGCGGAAGGGGAACAATCGATTCCGTTCAAATATGAATTGTCCGCTAATTATCCGAATCCGTTCAATCCTTCAACGTCAATTCGCGTGAGTATTCCGTCAACAAGCAATGTGACGGTAAAAATTTACGATCTTCTCGGGAGGGAAGTGTCAACGCTTGTCAACGGCATCGTTCATGCCGGTGTGCATCAATTCATCTGGAATGCTGCGCCGTTTTCCAGCGGTCTGTATATTTATCGGTTGACTGCCAAGCCGGTTTCCGGCAGCAGGGAAATCTACACCGGCGCGAGAAAAATGCTGCTGTTGAAATAGCTGTTAACAAATGACATCATACAATACGATTATCCGGAAGGGAATGTCAATGAAAGTTTTTTCGGTTCTTTCGCTTTTTTGTCTGCACACCATGCTGCAATCGCAGCCGCTCCCGAAAGATTTTGATGCGTACGTGGAAAAAGTGATGCAAACGTTCACCGTTCCCGGCATGTCGGTGGCCGTCGTTAAAGACGGGAAGGTGATTCTTGCAAAAGGGTACGGTGTGAAAACCATCGGTACGAATGACAGGGTGGACAGCAAAACAAATTTCAGCATTGCATCCAACACCAAGGCATTTGTCGGTACCGCACTCGGCATGCTTGTGGAGGAGGGAAAAATAAAATGGAATGACAGAGTGATTGATTATCTTCCCTGGTTTCAGATGGCCGATCCGTATGTATCGAGGGAAATGCGCATCATCGATCTATTGGTGCACCGGAGCGGACTGGGTCTTGGCGCGGGAGATTTGTTGATCTGGCCGACCAATACATTCGACCAAAAGGAAATTGTTAAACGATTTCGTCATGTTCCGCTGGCGACGAGTTTTCGCAGCACCTATGCCTATGACAACATCCTGTATCTGATCGCCGGTGAAATGATCGAAGCGGTCAGCGGAATGCCGTGGGATCAATTTGTCCGTACACGCATCTTTGAAAAACTCGGAATGAATTCGAGTACACTCACATATGCGGAGGCAGTGGCCCGCGGAAATGCTGCGTCGCCGCATGCCGAAATCAACGGAATCGTTCGTGTTGTCGCTGCATCGGACAGTCCGAAGACCGATCCGGCAGCAACGGTAAACACGAATGCTGAGGATATTGCCAAATGGATGATCTGTCAGCTGGATTCGGGAAAATTGAAAAACGGCGATTCGCTGTTTTCACCCAGAACCGCCCAAACTTTATGGTCGGTTGTGACACCGATTCCCGTGGGAAAAGTGGCAAAGGAACTCTCTCCGATTCAGCACAACTTTGCGGGATACGGCGCCGGATTTTTCCTCCGTGATTACCGCGGGAAAAAACTTGTTTGGCATACGGGAGGGCTGAGCGGCATGGTATCGCTGGTGGCGATGATACCGGAATTGCGGGCAGGAGTTGCCGTCTTCACCAATCAGGAAATCGGCGGAGCATTTTATTCTGTAGGATATCGTGCGCTCGATCATTTTTTCAAGGAACAATATGACTGGCTTGCTGCATATAAAAAAATCAAGGACCGTTCCGATTCCACCAACAGTGCGAAAGAACGCCAGATTGCATCCGCGCGAGACTCTCTTTCGTCTCCGTCCCTGCCGCTGGAAAAATATGCGGCAACCTATCATGATAAATGGTACGGCGATATCGATGTAACGATGAAAGACGGGAGATTATATTTGCAGATGACCTCAACTCCGTCGCTGGGAGGATATCTTGAACATTATCAGTACAACACGTTCATCGCCCGGTGGGAGGATGCTGAAATGCGGGCCGATGCGTTCGTCACATTTTCGCTTCATCCGGACGGCAGCATTGAACATGCAAAAATGAAAGCAGTCTCACCGGCAACAGATTTCAGTTTTGATTTTCATGATCTGTTGCTACTGCCGAAAAAATAATTTAATCAGGAATACCGGAGTTTTGTTTCAAACGGGTTTATATGACGGAACAAACGAATAATCCTCTGCACGGCGTTACGCTCGAAACAATCGTCAACCGTCTGGTTGATCATTTTGGTTGGGAAGAATTGGGTAAATGTATTCGGATCAGATGTTTCAATGAAAATCCGAGCGTGAAATCAAGTCTGACATTTCTCCGCAAGACACCCTGGGCGCGAAAAAAAGTGGAAGAACTGTATCTCGAAATATTGAAGGAGCGCCGGTGACGTACGACATTGTTGTTGTTGGTGCCGGTCCGGCAGGACTTTCTGTTGCCATCGAAGCGCATCGTCACGGACTGAACTTCCTCGTCCTCGAAAAAGGGGGCATCGTCAATTCCATTCAGCATTTCCCCGCGGAGATGACATTCTTTTCAACACCGGAACTGCTGGAGATCGGAAATATTCCTTTCACCTCCGCACAGATGCGTCCGACAAGAGCGGAAGGACTGGAATACTATACCCGGGTTGCCGGCCACTTCAAACTCAACTGCCGATTTTTTGAGCCGGTACTTTCGGTGACGAACAGCGGCTCTCTGTTTTCCGTTACTACTTCGCGCTCAACGTATCAAACGCATCATCTGGTCATCGCTACCGGTTATTATGATAATCCGAATCGCATCGGCGTGCCCGGGGAGGATCTGCCAAAGGTCGCACACTATTATCATGAACCGTATCCGATGTTTCAACAGCAGGTGATGGTGGTTGGTGCGAAAAATTCCGCTGCGATTGCCGCACTTGAATTGTACAGGCACGGCGCCGATGTCACTCTTGTCCACCGGGGAGACCGTCTCTCTGAAAAAATAAAATACTGGATCCTCCCGGATATCGAAAACAGAATCAAAGAAGGTTCGATCAAAGCGTACTTCAATACCAAAGTGGTTCAGATATCGGATCGTTCCGTCCGACTCGAACATCAGGAAGGTCAATTTGATGTCGCCAACGACTTTCTGTTTGCACTGACCGGATATCATCCCGATTATGCGTTTCTCCGCTCCTGCGGTATTGAACTGGTGACCGAAAGCAGTGCACCGTTGACGGATCCCGCCACGCTGGAGACAAATGTTCCGGGAATATTCGTCGCCGGTTCAATTGTGGCAGGCAAAAACAACAATGCCATCTTTATTGAAAATGGAAGACTTCACGGGACTTTGATCGTCGCTGAGATTCTTAAAAAGATGCGCCGGTGATCTTTCATGAAGTTTTACGTTGATTATCGTCCAAAAACTCCTTATTTTACTTCACTTTTGTAATAAAAATCACTACATCGAACTTTGAAAGGAATGCAATGAACGAGGGAACAATTGTGCAGGTAATCGGACCTGTTGTTGATATTGATTTTTCGGACAGTACACCGCCAAATATTTTGAATGCGATCAAAATTCCCCGTACCAACACCGAAGGTACGAAAGAAGATCTTGTCGTTGAAGTGCAGCAGCATCTTGGAGAGAACAGAATCCGCGCCATCGCCATGGATTCCACCGACGGACTTGTGCGCGGAATGAAAGCGATTGATACAGGCGGACCAATTTCGATTCCGGTAGGACCGAATACGCTTGGACGGTTAATCAACGTCATCGGCGACGGAATCGACGGATTGGGTGAAATCAAAGGTGTGAAAAAATATCCGATTCATCGGCCTGCTCCTCAGTTCGAAGATCTTTCCACGCAGAAGGAAATGTTTGAAACAGGCATCAAAGTTGTCGACCTCCTCGAGCCGTACACAAAAGGGGGCAAAACGGGATTGTTCGGCGGTGCGGGTGTCGGAAAAACAGTGTTGATTCAGGAACTGATCCGAAACATTGCCGCGGAGCATGGCGGTTACTCGGTATTTGCCGGCGTCGGCGAACGTACCCGCGAAGGAAACGATTTGTGGCTTGAAATGAAAGAATCCGGCGTGCTGGCAAAAACAGCGCTCGTGTTCGGACAAATGAACGAACCTCCCGGAGCGCGTCTTCGCGTTGCGTTAACCGGTCTTTCCATTGCGGAATATTTCCGTGATGACGAAGGAAAAGATGTGCTTCTCTTTATTGATAACATTTTCCGATTCACGCAGGCAGGTTCGGAAGTATCGGCGCTGCTCGGCCGGATGCCTTCCGCGGTGGGTTATCAGCCGACGCTTGCAACCGAAATGGGTGCGCTGCAGGAACGGATCACCTCAACGCGGAAAGGATCTATTACATCCGTGCAGGCAATTTACGTTCCGGCGGACGATCTCACCGATCCGGCACCGGCGGCGGTGTTCTCCCATCTTGACGCAACGACAGTGTTGAGCAGGCAGATTTCCGAACTCGGAATTTATCCTGCGGTCGATCCGCTCGATTCAACATCCCGGATTATGGATCCGCTGGTCGTTGGACAAAACCATTATAACGTGGCAAAAAGCGTCAAACTGATTCTGCAGGCGTACAAAGATCTTCAGGATATCATCAACATTCTCGGCATGGACGAATTGTCCGACGAAGATAAATTGACGGTATCGCGCGCCCGTAAAATTCAGCGCTTCCTGTCGCAGCCGTTTCACGTTGCGGAACAGTTCACCAACATCCCCGGCCGGTATGTAAAGCTCGATGATACGATCAACGGCTTTAAGATGATCGTGGACGGAGAGTGCGATCACTTGCCGGAACAGGCGTTTCTGATGTGCGGCGGTATCGACGAAGTTTTCGAAAAAGCAAAAGCATTGCAGGCGGCATAACCAATGGCAGAAAAACATTTTCAATTGGACGTTGTAACTCCCGACCGGACGGTCTATTCCGGCACGGTGCAGAGTTTCACCGCTCCCGGAGTGATCGGAAGTTTTCAGGTGCTCTTTAATCACGCACCGCTTCTGACGGCGATCGGCATCGGTGAGATAAAAATAATTGAGTCGAACGGAACATTGGTCCGATTTGCAGCCGGCGGCGGATTTGTTGAAGTGAAAAACAACAAGGTGATTCTGCTGGCGGAATCAGCGGAAAAGCAGAGCGATATTAATGTGGACCGGGCGGAAAAGGCAAAAGAACGCGCCGCAGCCCGCCTTGCGGCCAAAACAAGCGAAGTGGATATTGAACGGGCACGCCTGGCGCTTAGCCGTTCTATGAACCGTTTAAATATTTCCGTAAAAAAATAATGATCTGAAGTCTTCCATGAGCCCACAGAAGTACGCTTCAGTGGGCTTTTTTATTTGACGAATGCCATGCGCCCAACCGTTGCAGAAATAAGTCTCCGGGCAATCAACGCCAATCTGAAGAGTATCCGAACCAGAATCGGAAAACATCCGATGATAATGGCAGTGGTGAAAGCAAATGCATACGGTCATGGAATGATTCCGGTGACACAATCAATCCTCCGAAACAACACCGCTCAATATTTCGGCGTTGCCATCGTTGAAGAGGGAATTGAATTGCGAAACTCCTTTCGATCGATTCCGATTCTTATCTTCACCGCGCCTGTCAAAGAACAGCTGCAATTATATGTGCGGCATCAGCTCGAAGCAACCATTTGCGACCTGTCGGTCGCAAAAAAACTGAATGCGGTTGCACGGGCTGCCGGCACAATTCATCCGGTGCATATCAAACTTGATACGGGTATGGGACGGATCGGGATTCCGGCATCGGATGCTCTGCCATTTGTGAAAACCGTTGCGTCAATGAGCAATCTCGTCATCAAAGGAATCTGGACGCATTTTGCGTCGTCGGACGAAACGGACTTGTCATTTGCATCCGAACAGCTCAACCGGTTCAGATCTGCCGTGACGGCGCTGGAACTTTCCGGTATTCACATCCCGATTGTACACTGCGCAAACAGCGGTGCCATCATGCAGATGCCCGAGTCCTATTTTGATATGGTGCGTCCCGGCATTATGATGTATGGATACAGACCGTCGCAGGAAACGAAACAATCCGTTCCGCTGCGTCCTGCCTTATCGCTGAAAAGCAGAGTCGGTTTTGTTAAAACGGTGGCGAAAGGAACGAGCATCAGTTATTCTCGCCGGTATGTGACGAAGAAAAAAACGACCATCGCAAGCGTCACCGTTGGGTACGGTGACGGATATTTTCGTACATTAACGGGAAAGAGTTCCGTCATCATCAAAGGAAAAAAATATCCGGTTGCCGGAACCGTCTGCATGGACCAAATCATGGTCGATGTGGGATCAGCCGACATCCGCGTCGGAGATACGGTGACACTGATCGGAACCGGCGGCGGTCATTCAATTACAGCATGGGACATTGCAAAGCATGCCGGTACGATTCCGTACGAGGTGACATGCGCGGTTTCGCAGCGGGTCCCGAGAAAATACGACAATGGAAAGTAACGAAGAATATTTACTGCGGGCAATGCGGCGGACAATCGGCGGATTGACCGAAAGTCTGATTCCGGCACATGGCGCCAAGTTGTCGACATTGCTCAATAAATTCGAAACTGCCGATTCGGTTGCCGACGAACTGAAAACGCTGATTCATGTGCAGGGATTCGGGAAGTGCGCTCTCGCAATGGAATGGCTGCTTGAAAGGGAAAAAACATCGGGCGGAAGCGTGGAGCCGGAACAATTTGAAAGCGACGTACTCTTCCTGAATGAAAAATTATTCGAAGCATTTCTGAGCCAGCCGTTTGAAATGCCCGACTTTTCCGGCGGAGGAGAACCGGTCCTCGACACCGATCCAGGCACATCCGTAGATGATATTTTGAACGAACGTTCGCT
>CAZQSI010000068.1:0-3280 GCA_964596155.1 uncultured Chitinophagaceae bacterium | reverse complement strand
CGGCTGGCGCAGGCGGCAGTTGAGTTTATGGACAAAGCACCTTCCGAACGGCCGGTTGCCATGGCCGTACTTCGTGTTTCGGCCCGTGCGGCGGGAGAAATGGCAAAATCATCAGGATCAATTGTGATGCAGGATTTCTTCGATGCATTTTTAAAATTGATTGCCTATGCGGATGAATCCGGAAAAATAAAAAATGAAGTGTTCGCGGAAATCATCCGCGATACGGGGGACAGACTCACAATGGCGTTGAATCAGCCCCGCGGCGGAATTACATTGTTGACAAACATCACCAACTTTATCAGCGATCCGAAAGATCTGCTAAGGAAAAAATAATGAAGAATGAACAGCTTCCTGTGTATGCGGTAATCATGGCAGGCGGTGTCGGATCGCGTTTTTGGCCCCGCAGCCGGGAAAAAAGTCCTAAGCAGCTGCTCGAAATCGTCGGCGAAGGCACGATGATTCAGAATACCGTGAAACGCCTCGGCGGTTTTGTGGACGAAAAACATATTTTTATCGTCACGAATAAATTGCAGAAGCAGGCGATTACGAAACAACTTCCGAACGTTCCATCCGAGAATATCATCGTGGAACCTGTCGGAAGAAATACGGCGCCCTGCATCGGTCTTGCGGCACTGTTCATTGACCGGCTCGATCCGAAAGGCATTATGATTGTCCTGCCGGCCGACCATGTCATCGGCAATGTTCCCGAATTCATCAATGTATTGAAAACCGCTTCTCAGGTAGCTCACATTACTTCGGGATTGGTCACGATCGGAATCAATCCGACACATCCCGAAACGGGATACGGATACATTCAGGCGAAAGATAAAAGTGAAGAAACAATGCCGGTCAACATCGGCGGCGTATCGGAAGTAAAGACGTTTGCTGAAAAACCGAATTACGCTACGGCAATCAAATTTCTGGAAAGCGGAGATTTTTTCTGGAACAGCGGTATGTTTATATGGCGGGTGGATACCATTTTGAAAGAAATTCAGGCAAGTTTGCCGGAACTGCACGGGCATTTGTCGAATCTGAAACCTTCCATCGGCACATCGCTCTTTGAACAGAATCTCGAAACAGCGTACGGATTGATCCGCGGCATTTCCATAGATTACGGTGTGATGGAAAAAGCGGAACGGGTGTATGTGGTGAAGGGAGAATTCGGCTGGAATGACCTAGGTTCGTGGGATGAAGTGAACAGAATTTCTCCAAAGGATGAACATGGAAATTTGCTGAGCGGCAATGTCATCTCCGTCAATTCAAAAAATATTTACGTGCATACGACGGACAAACTGATCGCCACCGTCGGATTGGAAGATGTTATCATTATCAATACTCCCGATGCGATACTGGTCTGCAAAAAAGGTTCGTCACAGGATGTGAAAGAAGTCGTCGATCATTTAAAACGAAAACAGATGAATGAATATCTTTAACAGCCGAACGTATCGAAATTCCGGTTCCAAACGGAGTCCTGCAGCGGATACCGTTTGGAATTTGTTTTTTACGTCGATTCTCTCCGTAATGCTGTTATCGTGCGCATCATCGCCCCGGTTTACTGCGGAGCGTCACCGGGAACCGTCCGCATCACCGGGTGCCGGCTCCGTTCCGGCTCCCGAAGGAAAGTCAGCAAGTACAAAAGGAATCGCCTCGTACTATGCCCACGATTTCCACGGAAAAAAAACCGCAAACGGAGAGCAGTTTGACATGCATGCGATGACGGCGGCGCACCGATCGTATCCGTTTAACACAAAAATCCGCGTCACTAACGAGAATAACGGGAAGAGCTGCGTTGTGCGTGTGAATGACCGCGGTCCGTTTAAATTGGACAGGATCATCGATCTCTCACTCGGCGCAGCAGAAAAACTCGGCATGACCTCCTCCGGGACGGCGCCCGTCACGCTTGAAGTAATTGAGTGGGGTAACTGATCCGATCAGTCGGATTTGGATGCTTCTTCGTATGAGTTTTGATGTGCCTGATCGACCTGAATCAACAGCTTGTACACACTTTTGTCACTATACCCCTTCAACACCTCCGCCAGTTCTCCATATTTTGTATCAAAAAAATTCTTAAAAAGAATCGATCGCGGATTGGAAGTCTGTTTTAAAGTCTGAATGGTCTTCACCATGTTAATCATCTGTTCATATCCACGTTCCGGTTTTGTCGCAATAAGATCAAGTCCCCGGAAATGATACGCATGCCATCCTTCACGAAACGATTGATTATTCGGGTTGAGTATTTCTTCAAGCAGATTGTATTTGCTGTACGTCGAACCGGTGCCCCGGTCCCATCCGTTGGCATTTGAGGGTGCCTGATTGCAAATGTTAAATGCCTTTCTGAAATATTCTGTTCCGCTAAACTTGTCGTATGAGTCAAAATCAAATCCCAAAATCAGATACATGTAAAAATCGATGAAATCGGTAAGGGGATCATACTGAAGGTCGTTCTTAAACAACGGTTGACCTTCAATGTAGATGAAATCCCATTTATCATCGAAGACGCGAAGCATCGGAGTGTTTTTGCTCGAAGGATTTTTTCCGATAAAGATCGGTCTGAAACTGCCGATGAAGGCCTGCGCCTTGTACGAATTGCCTTCAGAGGCAGACGTAAAAAATATATTCATCGTGCATTTTATTTTCACTCCGCCGAGATCTTCTGTTGACCATTTCTGAGAATTGATGTAGCTTTCGATGTCGCGTTCAAACCGTTGAAGTTTGTCCTTCGCATTTGATACCTGATCAAAATTGACCGTGACATCGCATTCTATTTGCGCCAGCCCGTACGTCGTACCAAGACAAAACAGCAGCATGTATTTCAGCATATCACAACCTTTCGGAGGAATGTTATGCGACAATATAAAGTTTTCGTCTTCACCATTCAAGTTCTTCTCGTTCACCAGATTCTGATCGGTGGAGTTGAACGTACCGCACAGCCGACAGCGCTCTTTTCACGCGGCGGCGTCGGCATTGCAATGAACGATCCTGAGCATTGCTGGATCAATCCCGCGACGATTGCATCTGTCGGCAGACTGAATGCGTCGCTCTTTTATTCTCCGTCACCGTATCAGTTGCCGCAGCTTTCCAATTTCGGACTGATGCTCTCCGGATCACTCGGTCCGGTCAACGGTGCATTCGGATTTTCTTCCGTTGGGTTTTCGTTATACAAAGAAAGTATCGGCTCAGTCAGTGCAGCTGCACTTTTAACGGATGATTTCGGTGTCGGCATTAATGTTCATACAATCCATCTGATGATAGCGAATTACGGATCCGCATTGTTTTTTAC
>CAZQSI010000067.1:9222-14017 GCA_964596155.1 uncultured Chitinophagaceae bacterium | reverse complement strand
CTGGCACTCGCAACATTCAGCGAATCAACACCTTCCTTCATCGGGATAGAAACGAATTCGTCGCAGAGATTAAGCACCTGGTCGGCGATGCCGTGTCCTTCGGCGCCGAGTACCAAACAACTGCGTTCGGAAAAGGTTACCTCCCGTATATCGCTGCTCTTCTCATGCGGGTGAGCGGCATAAAACCGCACTCCATAGTTTTTCAACTCCTTCATGTCGCGCTCCGCATCATGCAGATAGACAATCGGCAAACGGAAAATATTACCCATTGAATTTCTCACCGAACGGCGCAGGTACGGATCGCACGACGTCGGAAGGACGAGCAGCGCTTTCACATTGAAGCATGCGCAATTACGGACAATCACTCCCATATTTTCCGCATTGGTGATTCCGTCCACAAGCACAAAGTGAAGCGGTCCGTCATTCTCGCTTCCTGCGGAGAGCATGCCGCCGGTCAAATCGGCGGATGATAAGGGAGGAGGGACTGATGCAAGTCCCATAATAGACTGGTGCAGTACATGACCGACGATTGTTTCGAGTAATTTTTTTTCGCCGATGAATACCGAAATCTCATCGTTGTGACTGCGGATCATTTGATCATACTTTGTAAACCAATCGTCAGACATCAGCAGCGAGTGGACCTTTAAACCGCTCTCAAGCAGCCGGACAGTGACTTTCTCTCCTTCGGCGACAAAGATTCCCTGCTCCAGATGTTCAATGGGACGCCGGAGCGTTTTGAACGGTTCCAGTTCGGGCAGGTCAAGCGAGGTGATGCGTTGTACGGATGCGATCATAGGCGGACGAAGAATGTTCCGGATGTTCGGTTCTGCCTCTGCGGCAGATGTTTCCATCCGGAAGTGCGCGTGGTTCTTTGGAAGTATAACAAAAGTTTGGTATTTTTATGCATTAAAATATTTTCTGCATTTCGACACCCCAGCGGTGCGACGCGTGAGAAAGGTGCTTCTGTAATGTCTGTACGAACCCGATTTGCTCCATCTCCCACCGGATATCTTCATGTCGGAGGTCTTCGCACGGCCCTGTACGCTTATCTGTTCGCAAAAAAAAATAACGGCGCTCTCGTTCTGCGCATTGAAGATACCGATCAGTCCAGGAAAGTGGAAGGCGCAGCGGAAAAACTGATCGACGCGTTGCACTGGTCCGGAATTGATTTCGACGAAGGTCCCGGAAAAGAGGGGGCATACGGTCCGTACATTCAGTCAGAGCGTCTGCCGATCTACAAAAAACATGTCGGGCGTCTGGTGGACGAAGGACATGCGTATCATTGCTTCTGCACATCCGAACGGCTGGAGTCTCTGCGTGCCGGCGGTGCAACAATGTATGACAGGCATTGCCGTGCGATCAGCAGTGAGGAAGTCCACCGACGGATAGCAGCGGGTGAACCGAATGTTATCCGCATGAAAGTGCCGGATGGAGGAAGTGTTGATTTTCACGATGCGGTCCGGGGCGATGTTTCGATTGCTCATGCTGCCATTGACGATCAGGTGCTTCTGAAGTCGGACGGATTTCCGACGTATCATCTTGCCGTCGTTGTGGATGATCATGCAATGGCAATCAGCCACGTTATCAGGGGAGAGGAGTGGCTGCCGAGCACTCCCAAACATATTCTGCTGTACGGATATTTTGGATGGCCGCTTCCCGTTTTTGCCCATCTGCCGCTGCTGCTCAATCCAGATAAATCAAAATTAAGCAAACGGCAGGGTGACGTCGCTGTCGAAGATTACCGGAACAAAGGATATCTGAAAGAAGCGTTGGTGAATTTTGTGGCGTTTCTCGGATGGAATCCGGGGGACGAAAGGGAAATTTTTTCGATGCAGGAATTGATTCAGGAATTTTCACTCGAACGGGTCGGAAAATCTGGCGCTGTCTTTAATATTGAAAAACTGAACTGGATGAATCAACAGCATCTGAAAGTGATGCCCGAACACGATATTCTGCCTCTCATCGCGCCGGCGCTGAGAGCAAAAGGATGGGATTCAACGTCCGAACAGTATTTGAAGCAGGTGATCGGACTGATGAAGGAGCGGGTTGTGCTTGCAGGCGATTTTGTCACCGGCTGCGAATATTTCTATGCCGATCCTACTTCATTTGACGAAACGGCAAAAGCCAAAAACTGGAAGCCGGAAACAGGTCAGCATCTCACACTGCTGGCGGAGAAATTTACCGCTTTGGAGACGTTCGACGCGGCAACGATTGAAGCGGCATTGCGTTCCGCTGCAGAATCGCTCGCCGTCGGTGCCGGAAAATTGATCCATCCCCTGCGGCTGGCACTCTCCGGAGTAGCGCACGGACCATCATTGTTTCATATGGCCGAAGTGCTAGGGAAAGAAACTGTTCTGCGGCGCATCAACCATGCAAAGGAGAAATTGGGATGAAACGCATACTTGTCATACTTATGGTGTTCGTGAGCATCGCATCGGCGCAAACACGAACTACGGTCAGCGACCTCTCGTGGTTCACCGGATTTTGGAAAATGGAGAACAACGGTGTCATCATTGAGGAATACTGGCATCCTGTCCGCGATAATGCAATGGAGGGCCGGAGCACCACGACGAAAGATGAGAAAGTCATCGACAGCGAAACGATGAGGATTGACCAGAATGCGAAAGGCGAGATCAAGTATCACGCAAAACCGGCGAAACAAAAAGGAGCATCGTTCACTCTTGTGATGATTGATTCGGTGACGGCGGTCTTCGAGAATGTGAAACATGATTTTCCGCAGCGCATTATCTACCGGAAAATCTCCGGCGATGAGCTGCAGGCAGAGATTGAAGGAACGGTCAAAGGAAAGAAAAGAAAAACTGTTTTTAACTTCGTGAAAGTAATCGTTGAACAAATTTGATTCTGGTTCGACGCTTCAATATATTCAAGCACCATGAAACCACTTGACATAATCAGATTGCACAACGCTGTTTTTTATGCGTACCACGGTGCGATGTCCGATGAACAGTCGCTGGGCGGGAAGTTTGAAATCGACGTTGAACTGCATTGCGATCTCTCCGAAGCGAAGAAAACGGACTCGCTCGACAAAACGGTCAATTATGAAAAAGTGTACGGCGTGATGAAAACGATCGTCACCGAAAAAAAATATTATTTGATCGAAGCTCTCGCTCATTCGATCGGCGCCGGCATTCTCGCCGGTTTTGCACAGGTGCAGAAAACGGTGGTGCGGATCAGAAAACCGGGCGCGCCGATTCACGGTGTGGTGGATTGGATTGAAGTGCAAATCGAAACGGAACGGTGATCAGTCATGAAACACGATGTTTTTCTCGGTCTGGGGTCAAATGTCGGAGGAAGAGTCGAATTTCTCGGAGCTGCCATACGGGCGTTGTCCGACATTCCGATGACCGTCGTGCAGGCAGTTTCCCGCGTGTATGTGACGGAGCCGGTGGGACCGGTGGAACAAAATGATTTTTTGAACATTGCCGTTTCGATCAATACCGATCAGGAACCTCTGGAATTGTATGAACATGTGAAGGAGATCGAGACCCGGATCGGCAGACGCGAATCGGAACGATGGGGTCCGCGGGAAATCGACATCGACATCCTGCTGATCGGCCATCAGATTATTTCCGGAAACCGATTGACGGTGCCGCATCCTCAGCTCGAACAGCGGAACTTCGTGCTCTATCCGCTGGCGGACATCGCGGCGGCGATCATTCACCCGGTACACCGGAAAAGCATTGCGGAATTAAAGGAACAATCGAACGACCGGCATGCGGTGACACATTCCGAATCGCATACATCACAACTATTGCTCATGATCAATGATTCAATTACAAACCCGACCATCTGATATTCGCTATATCGCCATCGAAGGAGTCATTGGTGCCGGCAAAACGACGCTCGCAACGATGCTGACGGAACGTTTGCAGGCGAAACTTGTTCTGGAAAAGTTTGAAGAGAATCCCTTTCTTTCAAAATTCTACGAAGATCAGGATCATTACGCATTTCAGACGCAGATCTTCTTCCTGCTGAGCAGGTACAAGCAGCAACAGGAATTGTTTCAAGGGGATCTGTTCTACAATTTCCTTGTCTCCGATTACATTTTTGACAAGGATAAGATTTTCGCTTATCTAACGCTGCAGGATGACGAACTGAAACTCTATGAAACGCTCGTCACCACGATCGAAAAGAATATTCCGACGCCCGATCTGGTCGTGTACCTGCAGTCGAGCACGGAACGGCTGATGTCCAACATCAAAAAGCGGGGTAGAAGTTTTGAAGAAAATATGTCCGACGAATATATCCGGGATCTGAACGAGGCGTACAATTACTTCTTCTTCCGGTATAAATCCGCACCGCTCCTGATCATCAATGCCACCGAAATCGATTTCGTGAACGAGCCGGGCGATTTCGAAGATTTGCTGGAGCAAATTCTCCGCAAGGACAAAGCTCCGGTCGAATATTACAATCCCAAATCCAAAGGGAAGTAAGAATGCTTCGTTTTATTCTTTACATGATTCTCGTCTTCATCGCCGCGAGGATTATCGTCAGTGTCATCGCATCCATCAGGAAATTCCTCACTCCGAACAGCGATATTCAATCGCGCCGCCGCCCATCGCCGTTCTCCGAAAAGAAGGAGATCGAAGATATTCCGTACGAAGAGATAAAGGAAAAGCATGAGAAGCATTGAGCGATTTCTCAAAAAAGCGATTCTGACACTGATCGGACTCTTCCGGTCGGACAGGAAGGTGGATCCGAAGGAGATTCCGGTCAATTTTTTAAAAAGAATTCTGATCGTACGACAGCATGACCAGCTGGGCGATTTGCTGAT
>CAZQSI010000067.1:1963-9122 GCA_964596155.1 uncultured Chitinophagaceae bacterium | reverse complement strand
CCGAAAAAGTATACAATGTGCTGACACCGAGAGCCGCTCACGATCAGCTGGAGATCGAACATAATCTGGACATTGTAAAAGCTTTCGGTGTTCCGCCGGACGGATACGATTACGACCTGCTATTGGACGAAGAGGAAGTCAACGAAGCGGAGAAGGTGTATCATTCTCTGCATATTGAAGGTGCAGCGCTGACGATCGGAGTTCACTTTGGAACGCTCGACGATACGCGGCGGCTTCCGATCCAGCGGCTTTCCCAGCTGATCGACTGGATCAAAAATGATACCGGATGTGAAGTGGTGCTGATTATCGGACCGAATGAAGTGAAGATGCGGGACAGTCTGCTCAGAATCACCAAAAATAAAGTTATCTGCGCTCCGCTGATGCCGCTGCGTGTGTCGGCGGCGTTTATCAGAAAAATGAATCTCTTCATCTGCAACGACACCGGCACGCTCCATATTGCATCCGCCATGAACGTCCCGACCGTCTCGTTCCACAGCACGAATGATCCGGCGGTCTGGAAACCACCGCATGACCGTCACGTTGCCGTACGGGCGGACGACAAAAAAATTACCTCCATCACCCTCGAACAGGCGAAGCAGGCGGTCACCCTTCAGCTTGAAAGGATCCGTTCCGGTTCTTTTTGAGTCTTGTAATTCGGTGAAAATGTCAGTACGTTATATCGTATGACACCACAGGAACTCGAAAACGGAATACGATCTCTCAAAAAAGAATTGAATGCGGTAATTCTTGCTCATTATTATCAGGAATCGCAGATTCAGGATCTCGCTGATTTTGTCGGCGACAGTCTGGAATTATCGCGAAGAGCGGCCTCAACAACGGCGGATGTCATCGTCTTTTGCGGCGTCCATTTTATGGCGGAAACCGCAAAAATTCTGAATCCGCACAAACCGGTGCTGCTTCCCGACTTGCTGGCGGGATGTTCGCTCTCGGATGGATGTCCGCCTCCCGCATTCAAAAAATTCAGGGAAGCACATCCGGACCATGTTGCGATTACCTACATCAACTGCAGTGCGGAAGTAAAAGCGCTGAGCGACATTATTTGCACGTCCAGCAATGCCGAAAAAATTGTCAACCAAATTCCGCCGGAAACTCCGATCCTCTTTTCCCCCGACAAGAATCTCGGCGCGTACATCAACAAAAAAACGGGACGAAACATGCTGCTCTGGAACGGCAGCTGCATTGTTCATGAAACATTCAGCGAACGGAAACTGGTCGGACTGCAGCTCGAACATCCGGATGCGGAATTGATTGCCCATCCCGAATGCGAAGATCATATCCTTGCAAAAGCGAAATTTATCGGATCGACCAGCGCGCTTCTGAAATATGTTCAGCAATCACTGCATACCGCATTCATCGTCGGCACGGAATACGGCATTGTCCATCAAATGGAAAAAACAACGGAAGGGAAGACCTTCCTTCCGCTGCCGCCCGAAGAAAACTGCGCCTGCAACGAATGTCCCCATATGAAACGGAACACACTGGAGAAACTCTATCTCTGCATGAAGAACATGAATCCTCAAATCGAGATGAGCAGCGAGCTGCTGGAGAAAGCCAGAACACCAATCGATCGGATGCTGGCAATGAGTTGAATCTGATGATCGAAAGAATATCAATCAACCTAAACGCAAATATCATTTGCGTTTTTTTTATGCTTGTCATTCTGAGCAAGTCCCGCAGGGACGAAGCGAAGAATCCCCACAATGACACACGCTAAAAAATATTACGTTTACATTCTCGCCAGCAAACGAAATGGTACGTTATACATCGGGTTTACGAATAATATAATGAGAAGAGTCGGAGAGCATAAAGAAAAATCGATACCGGGTTTCACCAAAAAGTATAATATAACCCATCTGGTATATTTTGAAGAATTTGACGATCCACGATATGGAATCTAAAGAAAAAAACAGATAAAGGGATGGCTTCGGAAAAAGAAGATAGACCTGATAGAATCTCTGAATCCCTACTGGAATGAATTGTCGGTGTAACGTTTTGAGTACAATGCGCTGGATGTTTCGCTGCGTCCCTACGGGACGCGCTCAACATGACAATACAATTGTTTTTAGTAACAATGTGCAGGATTTAGTTTTTGTAGGACGAGGAAGGTTTTCGTATATTTTCACCATAATAATGTATCATGAACTTTGTTCATGAGTTAAACTTCCGGATTGACAAAGGATGACCATGGCAACAAAAGTATATATAGAAGAATTATCGAAACATGTCGGCGAGAGTATCACCCTGCAAGGATGGCTGTATAATCTCCGCTCCAGCGGAAAAATAAAATTTCTGTTGATGCGCGACGGAACGGGAGTCTGCCAGGGGATTGTCGTAAAAAATGTCGTCGGCGAAGAATTGTTCAACAAATGCGGCGAGTTGACACAGGAATCGTCGTTCAGGATGACCGGAACAATCCGCGCTGAACAACGGGCGCCCGGCGGATACGAAATGGACGTTTCCTTTTTGGAAATAATTTCCATCGCGAAGGAATATCCCATCACGCCGAAAGAACATGGCGTCGAATTTCTGGCGGACAGGAGGCATCTCTGGCTCCGCTCATCGCGGCAGCATGCGGTGATGCGGATTCGACACGAAATTATCCGAAGCATCAGGGAGTTTTTTGACGGCCGTGGATTCACGCTTCTCGATGCACCGATTTTTACACCGGCGGCGTGCGAAGGAACATCAACGTTATTCGAAACGGAATATTTCGATCTGGGCAAGGCGTTTTTGACCCAGTCAGGTCAGCTGTACGGAGAAGCGGGTGCGATGGCGCTCGGTAAAGTCTACGTCTTCGGTCCGACCTTTCGTGCGGAAAAATCGAAGACGCGGAGACATTTAACGGAATTCTGGATGGTGGAACCGGAAGTGGCGTTCAACGATCTGAATGATAATATGGATCTTGCAGAAGAATTTCTTGAACATATTGTGACAAGCGTTCTGAAAAACCGGATGCCGGAGTTGAAAACGCTCGAGCGGAACATTCAGTTTCTCGAAGCGGTGAAACGTCCTTTGCCGCGGATTACCTACGATCAGGCGGTCGAGATTCTGCACAACAAAGGAGTTGCGTTTGAATGGGGGAACGACCTCGGCGCGACGGATGAGACGATTATTTCCGAACAGTTCGACCGTCCCGTGATGGTGCACCGTTATCCCGCGCAGGTGAAGGCATTCTATATGAAACGGGATCCGCAGAACGAGAAACTCGCGCTGGCGGTGGACGTGCTGGCGCCGGAAGGATACGGAGAAATTATCGGCGGCAGTCAGAGAGAAGATGATTTTGACATTCTGCTGGAACGATTGAAGGAGCATAATCTTCCTCAGGAGGCGTTCGACTGGTATCTCGATTTGCGCCGGTACGGTTCCGTGCCGCATGCAGGATTCGGACTCGGCATCGAGCGGACAGTTTCTTGGATCTGCGGCCTCGATCATGTGCGCGAAACAATACCGTTCCCCAGAATGATCTATCGTTTAACGCCGTAAACTATTTTATTGACAGGGACAGGGAAAGAACGAAATGATCATTGAAACTCCTCATCAATACGCGCGCAGAATTTTAAGCAATCTGGAGGGGAAGAATCCGATTTCCGTCCTGAAATCAACTCCGCAGACAATAAAAAAACTGATCAAAGGCAAAAGCAGGCAGCGACTCTATACCCGTGCGGCAAAAAAACAATGGTCAGTGGCGGAAATTGTTGCCCACCTTGCTGAAACTGAAATTGTTCTCGCATGGCGCTACCGGCTGATTGCGGAAAAAAGCGGAGTAACGCTTCAACCGTTTGATCAGGATGTCTGGGCGAAACAATCCCGGTACGGCTCCACAAACATTCGTGAAATGACGGAGCTTTTCTCCTTAGCACGAAAAGCAAATCTCGTATTTCTGTCGGGACTTCCGAAACAATTATGGAATAATTACGGTATGCATCAGGAACGGGGAAAAGAAACGATCCGCCATATCGTCAATCTAGAAGCAGGACACGATATCAATCATTTGAAACAGATCAAAAAGATTCTCAATCGTCCATAAGTTCCGCGCAGTGTCTTCGCATTGTCACCGGCAATCAAAACAGATGCCGCAATCGTAAGACGCTTGCACATTAACAGATCCGCTCCGGACAATTCATGCTCAAAGCTGAACACCTTCGAAAACAATTCTCCACGC
This sequence comes from uncultured Chitinophagaceae bacterium, assembly GCA_964596155.1. Classification (GTDB taxonomy): domain Bacteria; phylum Bacteroidota; class Ignavibacteria; order UBA10030; family UBA8401; genus UBA8401. Next base: position 4,939 of record CAZQSI010000067.1, on the reverse strand, counting down.
TGCTCGCCGTCGACGACATTTCACTGGAGGTGAAACGGGGAGCCATATTCGGTTTAATCGGTCCGAACGGAGCGGGCAAGAGCACCACCATCCGGATGCTGCTGAACATCATCAAACCGGATTCCGGCATCATCACGTATGACGGAAATAAATTTTCGGACAGCATACGGAACTCAATCGGTTATCTTCCGGAGGAGCGCGGACTCTACAAGAAGAACGGAATTCTCGATACCATCGTCTATTTTGCGACGCTCAGAGGTGTTCCTGCCGATGAAGCAAAGAAAAAAGGGATGCTCTGGCTTGAGCGCTTCAATCTGCAGGCGTACGCCAAGCGGAAAGTGGAGGAACTCTCCAAAGGAAATCAGCAAAAAGCACAGTTCATCACCACCATTCTTCATGATCCGGCGCTTGTCATTCTGGATGAACCGTTTTCCGGACTTGATCCCGTCAATCAGATCGTCATGAAAGATATTTTCACTGAATTAAAACAGCAGGGGAAAGCAATTATTTTCTCGACGCATCAGATGGAGTCAGCCGAAAAACTTTGCGATGAAATCTGCCTGATCAATCGCGGCAATGTGGTGCTCGAAGGGACGATGAAACAGGCAAAGCAGCGGTACGGCACCAACTCCCTTCATCTGGAATATGACGGCGACGGACGCTTTTTATCAGCATTGCCGTTCGTCAAAAAAGCAACGGTGTACGAGAATTATGCCGAGATTGCATTAAGCAGAACGGTCAGTGCGGCGGAAATTTTGAATGAAGTGCTGCCGAAAGTGGAACTGCGAAAGTTTGAATTCGTGGAACCGTCGCTGAATTCAATCTTTCTGGATGTTGTCGGTTCAACGGTGGAAGAGATCGAAAAAGAAAAAAGCGCCGCTCAGCAGGCACCCGCGTACATTCCATCCCTGAAAAATCCTGCAATAAAAAAACAGCAACTCTCCATGGTCATCGGAATGCTCGTGTCAATGGTAGGAATCATCCTGCTGATTGCAGGGAAAGATTCCGGTTTGCTTGCCGGTGTCGGCCTGGCAGTGACAGCAATTTCCGCGCTCCGCCTCCAAAAGGAAAAAGCGAAATTACAGAAGACGACGGAGGGATCGTTATGAACAAGATTCTCGCCGTTGCCCAATGGGAATTTATCGAGAAAGTGAAAACGAAAGCATTCATCATCGGATTGTTCATGACGCCGCTGATCATGTCGATTTTTATTGTCATACCGAGTCTGCTGGCGGATAAGGGTGACGAAAAAACAAAACTGTTCGGAGTGATTGACCGTACCAATCTGCTGACGCAGCCGATTAATGACCGTCTTCTTGAAAAATATACGCTCGGAAAAGGAATACCGAACTACCGTCTGATTGAAATCGGCAAAGCGGCGGACGATTTGGAACATTTAAAAATCATCGGCACGGGAATGATGGCTTCGGGCGAGATCGAAGGTTATTTCGTTCTTCCCGGAGATGTCTTTGAACATGGCACAATTGAATATCGCGCGGAGAATGTCGGCAATGCACGGGATCAGAACCGGTTTTCAAAAGTCCTTGAGGATATCATCATCGACCAGCGGTTGAAAAGCGGCGGTTACGATGCTGTCACGATCAGGGGATTGATGACGGACGTGGAGGTGAAAACATTTAAAGTCTCGAAAACAGGAGATGAAAAAGAATCGGGATTTATGGAAACATTTTTCACCGGCTACATCTTCATTATGATGCTGATGTTTCTCGTTCTCTCGTCGGGACAAATGCTGATCAGAAGTGTCATCGAAGAAAAGGCAAACCGTATCGTTGAAGTACTCGTCTCGTCCTGTTCATCGCAGGAATTGATGTCCGGAAAAATTATCGGATTGTCACTGCTTGGTCTGACAACCGTCGCATTTTGGGCGTTCATGCTGGTCGCCGTTAATATGGCGACGCCGGTGCCGTTCGTCACCGTCGATAATCTGGCGCTGCTGATGCTCTATTTCATTCTCGGATATTTCATGTATGTGGGAATTTTCATCATTGCAGGATCGACGGTCTCCACCGAACAGGAAGCGCAGCAGATGACGGGATATATAACAATTTTTCTTGTTTTGCCGATCGCGTTTGCCGTGCCGGTAATGTTCAATCCCGATTCGATGCTGGTAAAAATTCTTTCTCAGATTCCGCTCTTGACGCCGACGATGATGGCACTCCGCTTTTCAATTCAAACGCCGGCATGGTGGGAAATTGCATTGTCGCTCACAACATTGCTGCTGACGATTTACGGATTAATGTGGATCGCCGGAAAAGTATTCAGAATCGGCATCCTGATCACGGGAAAAAAACCAAGCATGAAAGAAATTTACGGCTGGCTGAAGACGGAATAATAACTATTCATCTGCATTGCGAAAATAAATTAATCAAAGGAAATCCGATGAAACAGACATTGATGGCTTTATTCATAAGTTCGCTGCTAATACCGTTTTCCGTCGCTTCTGCACAGGTGACGGCCGAAACAAGCAAAGGTGCTAATTTCAATCAAGGCATTTATGGATTGGGATTCAGCGGCGGCGCCGCTTCGGGTGTCGGCGTCAGTCTCCGGTATCATACGATCGGTCTTTCGTCGTATCAACTGGTCGGCGGCGTGTTTCGTCCAAAAAGCAGCGACACGTTTGTTTCCATCGGCGGAGAATTTCAGCGGGATTTGGTGAGGAGTAATTCCAGCCGGTATTATTTTGCCGCTTCGACGGCCTACATTTATAACGGCGATTCAACCAACATCATTGTCGCTCCGTTTCGCGCCGGCGCCGGTCTCGGCGGAGAATTTCTGGTGCAGGAGGGTGTTCATTTCTCGTTTCAGGCGCTCTTCACCTATTTTTCTGACGGCACCATCCTGCCGTTGCCGCAGCTTTCCTTTCATTATTACTTCTATTGATGCTGACGTACGATGACGGAAGTTATCATCAGAATGCCCGAATCTGCAAAATCCTTTTTCAGGGATTATGGTCAT
>CAZQSI010000067.1:0-1863 GCA_964596155.1 uncultured Chitinophagaceae bacterium | reverse complement strand
ATGATGGGAATGTTCGGACTCTATACAATGAATGCCGTCGACATTTTCCTCTGGTCTCTCTTATTTTATCTCATATTCCGGTTGATCGAAACAAAAAATCCATTGTTCTGGATTTGGATCGGTTTCGTTATCGGTATTGGTTTACTGAACAAGATCAGCATGGGGTGGATTGCAGCAGGATTGTTTGTCGGCGTGCTTGCGACACCGCTCAGATCCTGGTTGAAAACTCCTTATCCATGGATTGCTGCAGGAATCGCACTGCTGCTGTTTTCGCCGTACATCATCTGGAATGTTCAGCATGATTTCGCTCATCTCGAATTTGCCGGCAATGCGTCGCGAAACAAGTATGCTTCGCAAAATGCGATGACGTTTTTTTCCGGACTTTTCGTCAACTATAATCCATTGACCGCACCATTGTGGCTGTCCGGATTTTGGATATTATTCCGCCGGAAGGAGAGAGAATATCGCGCATTATTCTATGCTATTCTGACAGTGCTGGCAATTCTTTTGATCAACGTCCATTCAAAATCGGAATATTTTAATCCTGCCATGGTGATATTGTCAGCGGCAGGCTCTGTCGGATTGGAACGGATCTTGAATACTTTCTGGAAAAAAGCTGCAGCGTGGGTCTATCTTGGACTAATTGTTCTCACCGGCGCGTTGTTAACGCCGTTTGCCATCGACATTCTGCCTGTCAAAACATTTATCAGCTACATCCGGGCTTCCGGACAGCAGCCGGTCAGTGCGGAAGGAATTCCGTTGAACGATTTGCCGCAGCATTTTGCCGACCGGTTCGGTTGGCGGGAAATGGCGGTTTCAGTCTCTCGCGCCTATGAATCATTGTCGGATGAAGAAAAAAAACAAACGCTCATTTTCGGACAGAATTACGGAGAGGCGAGTGCTGTTAATTTTTACGGAAAAGAGCTTGGATTACCGAAAGCAATTTCCGGACACAATTCTTACTGGGTATGGGGACCGGGAAACACCGAACCGGAAGTGATTATAATTATCGGCGGGAATAAACAAGGCCACGAACAAATTTTTGAATCTGTTGAAGAATCTCTGGTGCACACGCATCCATATGCAATTTCGTATGAAAGCAATCTTCCGATATATATCTGCAAAGGGTTGACCCTGCCGATTGATTCCGCGTGGGTTCGGGCAAAACATTACAACTAAAAATAAAAAGACCCGAAGAATAATCTTCGGGTCCTTTTTGTGCTTTCAAACGACAGCTGATTATTTTACCAGCATCATTTTTCTTGTTTCAATGGATGTTCCTGCCTTCAGCGTATAAAAATATGTGCCGGAGGATAAACCATCCGCTGTAAATGTTACTTCATGCGTTCCCGCAGTTAATTCCCGCTTCACCAGCGATCCCACCCGTTGTCCGAGCGAATTGGTGATGAAGAGTTCCACAAGTCCGTCGTTCTTCAGCGAGAAACGGATCGTGCTTGTCGGATTGAACGGATTCGGGAAGTTTTGTTCCAGCGTGAAGTCCGCAGGAACAAGCGTTGAAATCTGCTTCACATCCATCACGGCAACTTTGCTCTCCAAAATAATAATGGAAGCATCGTTCGGGAATCCGGCTCTTGTTTTTGTATTTACAATAAAGATTTCCCTCTTGCCGTCACCGTCAAGGTCATTGCCGAATGTAACATTCGGAAATGCAAAAGTGGAATCAAACGGTGCGTGATATAATGTATCAAGCTTATATCCGGTGGAATCGTCATACGGTTTTCCCGGTAAATGTCGGAGTCGGTAAACTTTTCGTTCTTCACCCCAGTCACCGATGAAGAAATCAACCTCGCCGTCACCTTCAATATCCCCGATGGAGGCACCCTGGAAATTCACATTCAGCGG
>CAZQSI010000066.1:0-14033 GCA_964596155.1 uncultured Chitinophagaceae bacterium | reverse complement strand
CATAAATTTATCTTGTTTGTAGAGCGTTGTTTTCGTATTTTTAAATCGCTTTTTATTCACCTGGAGAAACAATGAAACGCACATTTCAACCTCATAAACGTAAACGCAGAAACACTCACGGTTTTCGGGAGCGTATGGCAACGAAAAACGGCCGTAAAGTGCTTGCCAGCCGGCGCGCCAAAGGACGTCACAAATTGACCGTGAGCGACGAGCCGCGTAACTGACGCGGCGTTGCTTCAATTCGTGCTTCTCTCCTCTCTCAATTCAGGAAGCGGCGGTGTGAGTGCGACAGACACTTCCCAAATCAATCATCCTACGCGGATACCAATCGTTCACCAATGTCATCACCAGGGGTACCATGTTTCAGGGAACCATGCTGACAGCATTTCTCCTGACCGGAGAGGACGACGGCACGGTTTCGGTCGGATTTTCGGTGCCGAAAAAACTCGTTCCGCTTGCAGCACAGCGGAACCGAATCAGGCGTTTGATGCGCGAAGCGGTACGGAAGCATCTGCATGACGGACTTGCAGCACCGCGGCCGGGAAAAAAAGGAGCATCAATCGTGTTGATGTTCAAAAAGGAAAAAAACCGCGACCTTCAACGGTTGTCGTTGAGGGATGTTGAGCCGGCATGGTGTGAACTTCAGCAGCGCATTCTGAAAGCGTTATGAAACAGATTCTCATTTTTATTATTCGCTTCTATCAGATGGCGGTATCACCGTTTCTGCCCGCCAACTCATGCCGTTTTTTCCCCACCTGTTCCGCATACATGATTGAATCAATTCAGAAACATGGCGCAGTGAAAGGTCTCTTTCTCGGAACAAAACGGATCGGCAAATGTCATCCGTACCACGAAGGAGGATATGATCCCGTGCCGGAAAAATTTTCAATACGAAAACAACAGTAAAGAGTATTATGGGAAAACAAGAAACACTCGGATTTGTTCTCATCGCCGCCGTTTTGATGGCGTGGATGTATTTCACGTCGCCGCAGCGCCAGCCGCAGCAGACACAACAGGCACCGTCGGCCGTAACCGCCGATTCATCCGCGCAAAGAACGGAGCCGGCGAAACCGCGGCAGCCGGTCCCGAAGCAGGAGCTGCAGCACACAGAGCTGCAAACGGGACAGCAAGCGAAAGGATCGGGCGGAAAATTTTTTGAAGGTACCGATTCGGGCCGCGAACAAAACTTTACGATCGAAACAGATCATTACATCGCCGAGCTCTCGACCAAGGGCGGCGTCATCAAACAGTGGACGCTGAAGGAGCATAAGACGTGGGATAAGCATCCGGTGCAGATGGTGAACGACCGCGGAGGCGACTTCAATATTCTCTTTACCACCACCGACGGAAGAATGATTAATACGAAATATCATTTCTTCTCAACACAGATTCCGTTCGGCGGCAAGGTTGTTCTTTCCGGAAATGATCAGCATGTCGTCCGTTTTGTGCTCAACGCAAAAGAAGGACGGATCGTGAAAACACTGACATTCAAAAATCAGGCATTCGATTTCGACGCAGACATCGCGTTTGAGGGAATGCAGAATGTCATCGCCAATTATGAATATCAGCTGCTCTGGGAAAACGGAATCCCGTATACGGAATACAACAGCGTGGACGAATCGCATCAGGCGGCCGCCTATTCGTTCGGCGGCGGCGAGCTGAAGGAAGTCAACGCCGAATCGTTTGGCGAAGATCCGAAGGAAGACCTTTCGGGCAATACCGACTGGGTTGCGCTCCGAAACAAATATTTTGCCGTGGTGATATTCTCGCAGGATAAAAAGGCGATCGGTTCCTATCTCGAAGGGAAACATCTTTCGGCTCCCGATAACGGGGTTGTGGAGAAATATTCCATCGCGCTGAAATATCCCTTTAAGAACACCGCAAACGAAACCGCAAAGATATCCGCATATATCGGTCCGCTTGAATTCACCATCATCAAAGGGTACGACCGGGATCTTGATCAAATCATGTCGCTCGGATGGTCATGGCTCCGCCCGATCACCGAATACATTTTCATTCCGCTGTTTAGTTTTCTTCATTCATTCATCTCAAATTACGGATTGGTCATTATTCTTTTCTCCATCATCATCAAACTGGCGCTGCAACCGCTGACCAAATCGAGCATGAAGTCGATGCGCCGGATGCAGAAACTGCAGCCGATGATGCAGGAGATCCGCGAGAAATACAAGAACGACGCTCAGCAAATGAACGTGCAGATCATGAAATTGTATAAGGATTACGGCGTCAATCCCGCCGGCGGATGTCTTCCGCTGCTTTTACAGATGCCGATTCTCTATGCCCTTTATTCGCTCTTCACGGCGTCAATTGAACTGCGGCAGGAACCGTTCGTTCTCTGGATTACCGACCTTTCCGTGCCCGATGTGCTGATCTCGCTTCCCTTTACCGTACCGTTGCTCGGCAATTTCGTCAGCGGCGTTACGCTGGCAATGGGAATTACGATGTTCATTCAGCAAAAACAGACGGTGACCGATCCGACGCAGAAAGCATTGGTATGGATGATGCCGATCATGATGACAATCATGTTCAACCATTTCCCGTCGGGATTGAATCTTTATTATTTCGTCTTCAACCTTCTTTCCATTCTGCAGCAATATTATTTCAACCACATCCATAAGGATGAACCGCTGCAGAAAATCCCCGAACACAAACGAAAACCGGGATTCATGGAAAAAATGCAGCAGCGTCTGCCTCAGCAGCCGAAGCGCTGACCGGCCATTTTGGTGTAAACAACAACTCCCCGTCTCTGCAGTACGGGGAGTTTCGTTTTTAAAAACCGATTCACTCTTCTCTTATTGATGCATCACGGTTTCGTTACATGCCGCAAAAATTTCTCGATGGCGTACCGGCTGATCTGTCCTCCCGGACCGTTAAAGGAAAAATCAAATGCATGTGTTCCCCACGGAAGTTCTATGTACATATTCGGAACGCCGTGTGCGGATAATTTTTCCGAAAGTCTTTCGCTTTGCTTATACCACGTAAGAGGATCCTTTGCTCCGTGAAGCAGCAGCGTCGGCGGCGAATCGGAGGTAACATGATTGTAGGAAGAAGCATCATCATAAACGGGACGAACAGCGACCTGAGAACCCCCGAGATATTGTTCCAGCAGTCTGCGCGAATCCAACATGTCCGGCTCAGGCGAAAGGTGCTCGTAGGCAAAATTAAGATCGGCCGGTGAATACAATGCAATACATCCTCTGATCGACGGACGGTGCAGCGAATAGGCAGCCGCCTCAGCAATCTGACCGCCGGCGGAACGTCCCATCAGCACAATCCGTTCGGGATCTATTTGAAACCGTTCATGATGTTTTTGGAGAAACTCCAGCGCATCAACCAGATCGTCTTTTTGAGCAGGCCACCGGTACTCCGGTGCGAATCTGTACGACACCGCGGCAACGGAAAATCCCCTTCCCGCCAGAAAATGATTCAACGGTTCAAATTCTTCCGGCGAGCCGCTGTCCCATCCTCCGGTGTGAAGTACGATCACACATGGAGCCGGACTGTTTTCCGGGGCGCGGAAAAAGTATCCATCAAAACTCCTGCCGTCTCGATGCGGTATCACAAATTTTTCTTTGTTTACCTTTGCAGGTCTTCGTCCGAACCATTGTTTCATCCATCGGAACGCATTTTCATTTTCGACCGGAACAATGCCAAAGGATTGTTCCATACGCGCGGGAAGTTTTCGGGACAATACTGTCGCTGCAAATGACGGATACAAAAAAAGTAAAGCGGAAAGGAAAGAAAGAATCGCCGCCGTAATTTCCGCCGCGGAATCAACGCTGCAAGACAAGACAACAATCGCGGGAATAACGGCACACCAGCGCCCGTATTCTGTGGTGACAACGGAGAGTTTCCAAAAGAAAGTGTGCGGAAGATCGAAAAATATAAGAATTGAACAGAAAAAGAGGATCAGGGAGAAGATCAGCAGCGTCACAGCGCCAGCTCCATATACACGACCTCTTCCATCGGATTGTCGTAATATTTTGGGACAACGGTAAATCCAAGCGCAGTGTAAATAGATCGCGCCGATTCCATTCTCTGCAGCGTATCGAGACGCATGGACCGGTAACCGATCTCCCGCGCATCGGAAATAATTTTCTTTGTCAGCAGCGTCCCGATGCCTTTTCCGCGAAATGCTTCGCGGACATAGAGACGTTTCATTTCGCAGATATGCGGTTCTCTCATTGGCCGGAGCGCAATGCATCCGGCGATATCTCCATTGTACTGTGCTAAATACAATCGTCCGTTCGGAGGCGCGTATGTTCCGGGAAGCAGAGCAAGCTCCTGATCGAAGCCCTGAAAACAGAGGGAGAAATTGAGCCACCGCTGATATTCGGTGAAGAGATCGCGTATTGTGCCGATCTCTTCACCCGTCTTCACAGGCAGCAGCGATATGCCGTTATTCATTTTCTCTGCAGGTTATGGTGTTTTGGTGGAGTCAGCCTCCGCTCCCGATGTGCGTTTGCTCTGCGGTTCGCCGAGCGAATTCATAAAATCTTTTTGCATGTTTGCCGCAACGCGCACATCCGATCCGTTTTTCCAGATTTTGCCGTCCCACACGCGCGACTCAATTTTGAATTCCAAACGTTTTCTGTCCGGCGTGAATTTTGCAACAATCCGGATTTGATATTTGTCGTTGTGAAGATCTTCGGTAAAATAGGACTGACCGTATCCGGAGCGGACATATCCGTCCTCGCGGGAGATCATTTCGAGCTCGAATTTTTTTGTAATAATATAGATTACCCGCTGCCATGCATCGTCATACGAGATGGTCGGCTTCACTTCTATTGTTTCCCAGTATTGACGCTCCATTTGCATGAAGGAATCGGGGGCGCCGCCGCCGCAGCCGATAACAAACAGCGAAGAAAGAAAAAAGAGAGAGAAGAATGGTTTCATGATATGTTCCTTATGGAATGAGCGGAAAAGATGCTTCATAAATATAAAAATTTTTCGGCGTCATTGCGAGCCGGTATGTCATTTGATTCAACAATTCTGCTTGCCGCCGGATACTGGTCAGTATCGCTTAATCCGGAAACATATATGTTATATCGAGACGAATATCCGGATGCAGGGACCGTGCCACCGGACAAGTATCCCCTATCTCTTTTAACCGCGATCGGTAATGCATCGGAATGCCGGCTGGAAAGAGAATCCGCGCAACAAGCTTTGCGATTCTTCGCGGCGGATCGCTGCTCATATGTTTTTCGATTTCGATCTGTGTTCCGGTCAGCACAAGATTCATCTGCTCTTTCGCTCCCGCAATACCCATCGTAGTGATCATGCAGCTGCCCAGCGCTGTTGCCATCAGATCGGTGGGAGAAAAGCTTTCGCCTTTCCCGAAATTATCCACCGGCGCATCGGTTGTGATGGTGGCGCCGCTGTTGTCGTGCACGGCGGTGCAGCGCAGTTCTCCCCTGTATGAAATAGAAATTGGTACCATGAGGCTCCTAAAAATTTTGAATATTTCCGCTGACGGTGTTATTCAAGCTCAAAATCGATATTGCTCCTGTATTCCAGAACATTCTGCTCTGCGGATGCAGTTGAATTCGAGAAGCGGAGGAAGCGTTTTACAAAATCCAGATTTCCGGAACCATACCGTGCCGCAGGAATCGGAAAGATGATCTCCGAGCGGACCGCGGAGGGAATCAGGACCGGTTTGATTAATTGATCGGTCTGCAGCGGTATTTCATTGTAATACGGAATCTGAATTCCAAGCAGCTGCATGGTGATTTTTGTTTTCAGAAGTACGGTTTTGGGAACCGGCTCCAATCGGATATAATCGGAATCGGCAGCGGCAAGGGAAAATTGAATGTTCTCGTTCAGATAGAATTGAATTTGCGGGGTAAAGCGCGCCGAGACGCCCGCATATGCTCCGGATGCTCTCACGGTTCCCTTTCCCTCAATTTCAATGGAAGCATTGACGATATTATTCGAAAAATCAGTGAAAAGAAACCGTTTCAAATCAATGTCGAGCGAACCGGTGTCGATATCAACATAATTGGTGTATTGAATGCCGAGAATGGATTTTGTTTCCTGCCAGAGCGGACGCGTACCGAGAAAATCGATATGAAGATCATTTGACGACCGTGTTGTGACTCCCACAAGTAGTCCGTTCACAGCCGATATCCGCGTTCGCGAAATCAAATCATACCCGCCGGGCAGCGAGGCCGACTGAACCGTAATGGCCCCGTTCAGAGAATCGAGCAAAGGACGAAGCCCGGCGATCTGCCGTTCCGATTCTTCAACCGTTGGAATGTTCAATGAAGAACCGCATCCTGCAACGAAAAGATAGAAGAGTGAAAGAAGCGGAACAATGATAGAGAGTCTCATCGCGCGACCCCCGCATGTTTCACATTCATTGCAAGAAACAATTTCCCACGGAAGATGAGAACCTCTTTGAGTGCGAGTTTATACAGGAGGGTCTGCGCAGGAGTTGAGACGTCCATATTGATGCCGGAGCGGACCTGTGCCGTACCGGCTTGCACGGGAAACTGATTGTTGAAATCAACGGGAAATTGAATCGGCGGCAGGTTCTCGCTGAGCGATGAGAGTTTCATCGTCAACGCGTCACCGATGATTCCTTCAAATGATGAAATTATACCCGAAGCGCGGACGCTCGGAACAACATTGAACGGTTCGAGAACCGCATAAAATTTTTCGCTGTCTATCTTGAATGCAAGAATGCAATCCATCAGCAGTCCCACATCGACATCGTAGTCGTGATTATACGCCGCCATATTAATTGTGGCAATCGCAGAACCGTTGTAGAGCGTCACACGGATGCTTTTAATGTTATAGGAGGTGTTTGAGTCGAGCCATCCGGTAGTGTTGTCCAGCTGCGATGCCGCCTTGTTGAGCAGACCTTCCGAGAAATAAAACGCGATATCGGCATTGTCGATCGGATCGGACTTCGCCAGTCTTTTTGACAGGCGATCCGCACCTTCATGACGGACTTGCAGAACCTTTGCCTCCCGGGCTTTTTGAAGCTGATCGAAATCGACGCTTGCACCGGTGAACGGACGAATAATAAAACAGCCGGTAAACAGCTGTGCCAAAAGCAACATTAAAAAAAGAAACGACGCCGGCATACGCGTGCATCGTGCTGTATGGGCGTCGTCTGATCTCGGTTCGGACATTGGATTACTTTTTCAGTTTGTTCTTAAACTCCTTTTTAAATTTAATCAATTTTGGATTGATAACCATCATGCAATACGGCTGAAAAGAGTTCTGATTATAATAATTCTGATGATACGCTTCCGCTTTATAAAATACATCAAACTGTGCAATCTCAGTGACAATCGGATCGTCCCAGATCTTGGCGGCATTCGTTTCTTTCAGGACCATTTCAGCGGTTTTCTTCTGATCGGGACTGTGATAGAAAATTACGGACCGGTACTGTGTTCCGACATCTCCCCCCTGTTTGTTGAGTGTTGTCGGATCATGCGTGCGAAAGAACACTTCCAGCAGTTCTTTGTAGCTTAATGTTGACGGGTCGAACGTTACCTGAATTACTTCGGCATGTCCGGTGTTTCCCGTGCAAACCTGTTCGTAGGTGGGATTTTTAACCGTTCCACCCGAATATCCCGACTCCACCTTCTCCACCCCTTCGAGCCGCTGGTAAATTGCTTCAACACACCAAAAACATCCTGCGCCGAGTGTGGCCACCTCTGAATGTCGTTCCATAGTTTTACCTTTTTCTTTCGTAGAATTGTCCGAGAGCGCGAATGCGCCGGTCAGAATGAATGATAATATAATGTATTTCATAGTAAGCCTCCGGATGTAATAACGCCATAAAGAGGGAAAAAATTCTCACAAAAAGGTAACATTAGTATATTATTCATCGGAAAAATCTTCAATTTCCGATTTTTTGGTGAATTATCAAGAAGATTCCAGAATTTGCATATAGCTTCATAAATTCTGAAATTACATCAGGGGAAATTATTACCGCTTCGGTTTTGAAGCTTTTCGGTTGCGAGACACCAGAATCACTCCGCCTCGGCAGTAACAAAATTTCCCCGGATAAAAATTATGATAAGAAAAGCATTACAATCTATTGTTTTATCTTCTGCAATACTCATGATCTGTGCGGTAAGCGGATGTATTTCCATGGACGCCGTTCCGGAGAAAGCAGGCGGTCGGTACGGGTACTCGTATACGATGGTACAGCCGATAGAAAACAGGGATTTAATCTACCGGGACAGCTACATGACATTGCAGTTTTCGATTGACCAATCGGTAATCGCCTTCCATCTGCAAAATAATTCCGATCAGTCCATCTCCATTGTCTGGGAAAAAGCCTCCATCGGAATAAAAAACGAAATCTTTTCCGTTCGTAATTACAAAACATTTTATTCGGAACGGGATGATCCGCCCTATCCGCTTGTCATTCCGCCCAATGGATTTATCCGGGAGGTAGTGATTCCGTGGAATAATAGCTATCAGAAAAACGGAGCATGGGTTGAAAGAGAATTATTTCCGGCATTTGATGCCGGTGCCGACACGACGAAGGATTCGACAATGAATTTAGTCGGAAGCGAAATTACATTGGTCTTGCCGATGAAAGTAGGATTGATCGTTCTGGACAACTCATTTGTCTTCAAGGTAACCGGAGTAAATATACTGTCTTCAGATACAACTCTTCAACCGCTGAACCGTCCGCCGAAGCCGGAACAGTCAAAGGAAAAGAGAGACATTGTTCAAGATATTACTCCGGTAATTATCTCAGCGGGCATCCTGGGTGTTGCGATGTATTTTCTCTCAGTAAAAAAGTCACCCCCGATATCATTTTAACCGATACCGCTGCCCTCGGTCAAATCCTTTGGAATAACCGGATACTAATAATCTTTCCACGCTATTTTTTCTGCAGCCACTCGAGAGCGGATTGTTTTTCCAGAAATGAGCGATAGCGAACCTTTGATCCGGAAAGCTCCATCAACGTGTCAAACATTCTTCCCGAGCCGAAAGCAAACGCGCTGGTAAAGAGAAGCGCGGTTTTTCCTCCCGGTCTCCGATCGGTATATTTTTTTGTTACTTCGGCAAGCATTTGAATCTGGGAAGAGGATATCTCATGCAGAGAGGCGTGAGAAAAATCCCACAGGATGAGCAGTGTCGGGTTCACCGCAAAATATGAATTGATTGTTTTGGCGAGCTCTTCAAACGTGACATATCCGTTGACCGAAAAGATAGTCAGTTTATTTTCAGTATCAACGGTCGTTAGGATGTCAGCCATATGCCGGTTGAAATAATTTTTCTTTTCATCAACGAAAAGCGATATGCGGGTTAAAGAGTTGTTTATTTATCCATCCCGCTTTTTCTTGTATGTTCAGCAATGCCACAATACAAAAGAATAAAAAGATCGAAACGAGAGGCATCAAAGTGTAAAAGAAAAACAGACCCGCCTTTTAATTTAGATGTTTTCAAGACAAATACAGTGTTCAGGATCAAAACAATTCGCGGACACAATTGCATAAATCTGTTGGAAAGTCACATTACATAGCGTGCAAACGTGAAGGATATTAAGCGGATTAATAAAAGATGATGATTTGGGGGCAAAGAATAAAATTAGAAACCCCGTTCGATTAAAGAGGCAAAATCGAACGGGGCATATTGTTTTCAACTCCTAATCGACCCACTGAATGGTTGTCGTGATAACCGGGAGACCATCATCATTAAGAAATCGCAGCTCCTCTATTTTTTCAATGTTGACGGAATATATTTCAAGAAGGCCGCCGTCAAGGTGAGCAATTTTCGACAAATTCACATCAAGGCGGTCCGGTTTTAAATCATATGCTCCGCCGGAAATAAAATCAATACCGCAGCCAATAATTCCGCCAAAAATAACATTTCCAATGATCCACGCAGAAACTTGCTTGTCGACCTTTAACATGACATCCTTAAAACCCTCCTTTTGAATCTTAATTAAATGACTTTCTCCTCGTTTTAATGTCAGCCGCGTTGGTGTTTTCCCGATTCGGGCTCCGTCAACCCACACTTCCGCGTCGTCGGGGGATGACGAAACATTTACATCCTGGGACGATCCGTGAACAATTGTTGCGCATCCCGTGGCGAGCCTGATAACAAGAGCCAAAAGAATTGTTCGGGTTAAATATTGTTTTATCATAAAAACTCCCTTGAAGTAATTATGGATTTATTGAAAACGACGATAATTCATCGGAAAAATAAATCATTCGTACATTGAGCGCAATTACGTATTTACGTGATTCCTTGTTTGACAAGAAAAACATTTTCAAAAAACGAAGGACAACAGAATTGTCGGAAGAGAAAGTTAACTCTTATTATGAAAGGATGAGTGCGGACAATTAAATTACAAACTGAAAATTGAATAATAAGGTTGGCGATAGAGGGTTACGTAAATACGTTATGCTAAAGACCTTTCTTTATAGCTTTTCCGTATGCATAAACATCATTCCGGAATTGCTTTCCCGATGAATCCCATTCTGCCCAGACGCCGTGCCGTTGTTCGTTGCGAAACTCAAACTCTTCTTTCTTTTTCCCGTTGAGGAAGTAGCGAACACCCCGGTCATGTTTACCGGATCTTCTGCTAAATTCCAGTTCAGGAGCGCCATTCTCATACCACCTCTGCTCCAACAGAATTGAGTCTGCAAGCGAAAATGAAATCATTTTCGGTAAACCGGATTCGTAGTACTCGGACACTTCTATCTCCTCCACCCCGAGATAATTGGACGAAGAATCCGTCATAACAACTTCATATTTTTTCTTTCCATTCGGAAAAAATTGAGTCAGCCGAATCAGAGCACCATCTTTATATTCATACTCTGTTTCAAAATTCTCGGTGTGTTGCTCTTCCGAGATATTTCTCGAAGCTTCCCGCACAACACCGTTTCGCGGTTGTTTCGAACGCAATGCGCATCCGCAAACGAATGACAATATCAGTAAAGCAGCAACGACCGAATTCATATCTGTCCCCAAAAAATAATTGGAAACCGGGGGAACAGTGCTCGCAACGAACAATCACCCCGCCGAAACAATGAACGTGCACATTATTGGCGGACAATATAAAAAGATTGTTTGTTCGCTACAAGGAAGAATCAATTCTTTTGTGTTGCACCTCACGCCGAATCATAGGAAAGTGTAAACCCTTGCTTTATTGCTCAAATGGTAAGCACCCTTTAGCGGTACGGATGGAAACATGTTCAAATTGTTTCAAAACGGTAAATCCATTAAGAGTTTAAGATATTGTAAAAGTGCCAACTTCTTTTTCTTCATCAGAAAATACCCCGCACTTCCGGTCCAACGCAAGATATTCATCCCGCATCGTTTCCAGGAAGAGATTCCATGCGCGGATGTCGTTCCAGCGATCGATGGTGATATATTCAAATGGATTTTTGTCCGAATGCAAAAGCTCCGTGCCACGGTACCCGGATGAACGGCGAAACAATGAAGCCCACCCGCCGTCTGATCCGTATGTTCCTTCAAACTCTTCCAGGAATTCTGGTCTGACGACGAATCTCCAAATTCGAATGTACATGCCGAACCCTCTTTATTATTTTACCAAGACGACGGATCGCACTTTCGAAAAATATTCAGCTCTCAGATGAACGAAATAAATACCCGAGGGAAAATTATTTCCATTCCACTTAACGGACGCTCTTCCTTGGTCTATCTCTTCATCCATGAGTCTTTCAACAATTCGTCCAAGAGGATCAACAATTGTCAGCGTCACATGCATCCGCTTGGGAAGAGTAAACGTGATGCGGGTTGCAGGGTTGAACGGATTCGGATAAATATTATCAAGAAACAGTTTATCCGGTAGTATTTCCGGCACAGAAGCTTTGGTCGGCATCTCTTGTCTCCATAATCCGTCTCCACGCGCTGCCAAAAAATAGCCGTTGTAAAATTTTTCAACGTACGAATATATGGTTTGATCCTCAAAAGACCATGAGAAACCGTTATTGCTTTTATACCAAAGCGTATTTATCCCTGTTGCAGTTGCATACAGCGTTTCTCCAACCGGAATGAGTCTTACGCGGCGGCTGTTGGGAATACCTGATCCGCAATATGCCCACGTTTCCCCGCCGTCCGAGCTTCGGTGTATTCCGTAGGTGCTGCCTGCATACAACAATCCCTCGAAGGAAACAATTGAGTAAACGATCATAGCTTCAGACTGAAGGGGTGCAATGGTTTTTCCGCTCCACGAAGTCGCGCCGGGCGGAGCAAACCAGAAAATGCCGTTCCCACCTGCACCCGCCATTAATGTATCTCCATATGATCCAATGAACTCAACATTGCCTGCCTGCGAGCCGACCAAATTACCGAACGAGCTCCAATTGTTTCCCTGCAACATAAAGACTCCGCCTCCGCTTGTTCCCGCAAACAGCGTATTGTTCCGTTCCACAAAACCGACAATGTACATACTGCCGAGAGCGCCAAGTCCGTTGTTCATCGGCTGCCAGGAAGCGCCATTGTCTGAACTGGTAAAAACACCCTTACCCCCGGTACCGATGATAATTGTATTGTTCGAGATTGTAATAGCATCCACAAAAATTGGAGCGTCCGGAATTGTACTCGACCGGCTCCACGTTATTCCTCTGTCAGTGCTAAGATAAATCGCCGAGTCTGTTCCCGCAATAATGGTATCCCCCCGCGCAAATAATGACGGTATATCAGTGGCCGGAACAGCGCCAATCCGGGTCCATTGCTGTCCCAGCAGAATAGATGATGCAAGGAGTGAAAAAAGAACGAATGAAAAATTGTAATACATAAGGAAAAATGTTTTGTGAGATTTTCAGTATTTAAAATATAAAAAAAAAGGGGAAGATAATTCAAAAGGCGGGAGTAAAACCGCATTCGGCATGAGGAAACAGAAGATTTGCAGCGACTCGTATCGGAAAAAAATTTCCTAATGAACCCGATGTATTGTGATCATTTTTAATAAAAAAAATTACCTGTCAAGCGAAACATCGGCATCCGGAAAGTAATTCCAATTTCCCGTATACGCATCAACAAACAGCGGAAACCCACCGGCAAGCAAGTCAACAAATAACCATCCAAGCCCAAGTCTCGGGTAGAGAGTGATAACCTTTTCTATTTCATTATTTCGCACCCGCAGCTTATGCTGCTGATTCGACCTAAGCAGGATTGATGAATGCGTAAAATCTCTGCTTCCATGTTTAATAATTCTTGAAGAAACATCCAATTTGTTCCCATTTTCATCAAATATCTGATGATCACCGGAAAGGTTGAGCAGGCGAACCTCATCTTCATATCCTTTAAAAACGGTAGCGCATCCCGCTAGCGGAATCATATATAGTGCAAAAATTAATAACGACACATGTCTTTTCATAACAACTCCATATGAAAAAAGAATAAAAAAAAACATCTATCCCCACAATGAAGTTTGCAGGGATAGATTGAAATCAACGCGGCGCTCTCATACGTAGTTATTTCATCAGGGTCATTTTCCTTGTTTCGGAAACATCACCGGCCGTGATGCGGTAAAAATATATGCCGCTCGGCTGATTGACAGCATTCCATTCCGCGTAATGATGTCCGGTTTCCTTTTCTTCATTGACCAAGGATGCAACTTCTTGTCCAAGCGAATTAAAAACCTTAATCGAAACAAACTCATTGGAAGCGACGCTGTAATAAATGGTCGTGGAAGGATTGAACGGGTTTGGGAAGTTTTGAGACAACGAGGCCAATGTCGGCGAAATTGACAAATCAGAAGTTTTAGAAAACATTGAAGTGCTTCCTGTAATTTGCACCGGATCCCCATAGTTGGAGTACTGTGTTTTGGAAATATTCTCATCATCAATCCATTCAGCCTTCGCCCTCACACGATATTTTACAGAAACATTTTGGCGATTCGTAGTATATGGTTTCACAGCTTTTTGAATTTCATTATCAGTAAACACTGTGTCTGCTGTAGAGCCAATAACGTGGAACGATCCATTGTTTATACTGCGCTCTATTGAATAATGAATAATGTTTTTCTCCAAATTTCTATCCCAACTTACGCGCACACCGCCAGATTG
>CAZQSI010000065.1:0-14202 GCA_964596155.1 uncultured Chitinophagaceae bacterium | reverse complement strand
GGATGGATGCATGATAATGTGATTTAAGTGACGATATGTTGCATGCATTAAGCTATTTTTCTCAAATTTTAGAATACATTTTATTGCCAATTAAGGCATTTGATTATTTTTGACAGGAATCCTGAGCGTACATTGAATACAGAATACTTTCCTCTATGATCAATATTATTTCGTCAAGTATTAATCCAAATTTATTTATCATGTTCGGGTAACGTATGCGCGAGGATAATTGTTTGGCATCGATATTACTTGATAACGTTAAAGAAACTGTTCGTTTATTACACTTAAGCAGACGAACGGAAGAAGCGTATGTGCATTGGATAAAACACTTTATCGTTTACCATAACAAAAAACATCCCGTGGAAATGGCTGAACCTGAAATCCGATCATTCCTTTCTTATCTCGCTCAACAAAAGCGGGTCTCTGCTTCAACTCAAAACCAAGCTTTGAATGCTTTGATTTTTTTATACAATAAGGTCCTTCACAAAAAACTTGGATCCCTCGGTAAAATTGAAAGAGCTCAACGGTCGTATCGCATTCCGGTCGTATTCAGTGTTCCAGAAGTTCAATCCATTCTTTCCAATCTTGATGGAACGGTGAAACTCATCGTCTCTCTATTATATGGATCCGGATTACGTCTTTTGGAAGCTCTCAGACTTCGAGTGAACGATATTGATTTCGAGATGAACATTATCACCATTCGCCATGGAAAGGGTGATAAGGACAGGGTCGCACCGCTTCCCTTTTCCATCAAAGAACAATTGAGGATTCAAATTCAAAAAGTGACAATCCTCCATTCACAGGATATGATCGACGGATATGGGGAAGTGATTCTTCCCGATGCTCTTTCCATAAAATATCCCGCTTCGGCAAAAAGTATTCAATGGCAATTTGTCTTTCCTGCGTCAAAACGCTCCAAAGACCCTCGCTCCGGAAAATTCGTCCGGTATCATCTGCACGAGTCGACGGTGCAGCGATGCGTGGCCAACGCAATCCGTGCATCCGGTATCAGCAAAAATGGAAGCTGCCATTCATTCCGTCACTCCTTCGCCACGCATATGCTTGAACATGGCTACGATATTCGAACTGTTCAGGATCTTCTCGGTCATAAAGATGTTCGCACCACTCAGATCTATACCCATGTTCTGAATAAACGGGGCCTTGCAGTCATTTCTCCGTTTGACCGAATGATGAGCCATCCTTCGGAATCTTGAAGACGGATTATCCGCTATTCTCATGGAATAATAGCAAATGGCGTTATCTTGAGCAATAACGTAAATGCGTAGTTTTTTTACGGCGGGGCGGTATTCTGTTTCGGGATTGGCAAAAAAAATCCCCGAAATCGATTGATTTCGGGGATGTGTGAACGGCGGTGAGATTTTTTACGGTTCAACAAAATCGTAAAACTGCACTTTGATGTCGAACTCCTGTCCCGGTCTGTAGTGGTGTTCATGCTTCCCGGGAAGCGGCTTCACCACTTTGACGGTTGCCCAGCACCCCTGCGCTTTTTGAATCGTCGCCTCATACATCGGCTCGTTGTTCAGAATGCAGAGATATGTTTTTCCGATTTCCGGTCCGTTTTTTATTTCATGTGTGTGCATACAGTTTCCCGCCTTGTCTGTCGTTCGTTATGCAACCGCTTGCTTCGGTTTCATTCTGCTGTACAGAATATAACCGACGGCGAGCACGACCAATCCGATCAACGTATAGAGCAGCCAGTTCGAAGGTTTTACCTTGGCAAACCAGAGCTGCAGTTTGGTGTCGATATCGGCAACATTTGCATCGGTGACGATGTTGTTTTCCTTCATAATCGGCATCCAGACCGGCTTTAGTTCTTCCGTCCAGAGTTTTTCGAAGGCAAGATAGATCGTGTACGGATCCATTTCGCTCTTCGGTCCCGTGCCGTTGATCTGCTCATCCATAAAGCGGGCGATCATTGGATATACGTCGCTGCCGGACATGATCGGTGCAACGGCGAGCTGTGCGGCGGAGAACTGTCCGTTCAGCGCTTTCCAGAACGATTCGTCCACCTTGGTCCGCCATTCCATAATCATTGTATCAATCATCGGAATCTCGCGCGCTTTTTCCTTGTTGGAAAGATACGCGTCGGCAAGCAGCCCTTTCACGCCGTTCCAGCGCGATTCAAACTTGCGCTGTTCCGCAAACAGTTTTGCCACATCCGGTCCCGACAGAAGTGTCGAGGAAAGAAATTCCACATTGTCCGAAACCGCTTGTTTGATGTTCGTCAGCACGCTGCTTTTTTCAAGCTTCGATTGCTTGCTTTTTTGAACATCACCGGTGTGCTGTATGTTCTTGTCATACTGCATGAACAAACTGTCCACCAGGGCGAACAGCGCTTTGTCCCGCTTGGCAAGATTGCCGCGGAGTGTCGCAACCACTTTTTTCAGCTCGTCGCGTTCCGCTTTTGCTTCGCGCAGCTGTGCCAGCAGCGACGCATTCTCGCCCGAGAGCTTGTTGACTTCGGCAGTCAGCGCGGTAACCTGAAGTTCCAATTCGGCAATACGCGCCGCGCTTTCGCCGATCATTCGGATTTTTTGTTCCGAGTAGGCGAATTGCGCATTCAGCTTTTCCATGCTCGCATCGAAATCGTCGGGATAGAGCGCCTTGTTCAGGAAATCCCTGTACGAGCGGTACTCCGCATCGAACGCCTTCACTTTGTCGCCCACTGCCGCGATCTGGTCCGTCGTGCCGGCGTCGTTGATTGATTTCAACAGTGCCTTGTATCCTTTTTCAAAATCTCGTTTTACTTCCGAGTTGGAACGGTCCTGCGCGGCCGACACCGACAGCAGCAGAATGCTCAACAGAAGAATTCCATAGTATTTCATCGACTCCTCCGGGGGATGTGTGATGATAAATGATTACGCGGAACGTTTTCGCGTTCCAAGATAGATTCCCGCCAACACCGCTATGGCAAGTGCAGCCATTAGAATGTAGGAAAGAGTGTTGCTTTCCATCGGCGACATCTCCGCCGCCCATGCTTTCGTCCGCGCATCGACACCCGCAAGCTGTTCGTCGGTGAACAGTCCGTTGCGAACCATCACGGGAATCCATGACGGTTTCAGCTTGCTTCCCCACGTCTTATAGGCGAACGCTTCGTAGATTGATTTTCTTTCGGCCGAACTGCGGCCCGCGGTATTGGCAATCTCGTCGTCGATAAACTTCATGATGTTTGAATACATCTCTTCACCGCTGGAGAACGGTGCAATCGCAACTTTTTCGGCGGCGAATACCTCGTTTAATCCTTTCCAGAATACTCCGTCCGTCATCGTGCGCCAGTTGACGATTAAACCATTAATCTCGGACACTTCCTTCGCCTGCATGGATGAGGGAAGGTATGCTTTCGACAGTTTTTCGCCTACGCCTTTCCATGACGATTCGAAACGGCGCTGTTCGTCCAGCAATTTCGGAATCTGCTGCGGAGAAAACGATGCCGAGGAGAGGAACAAAATGTTGTCGCTCACGGAACGCTTGATGGTCCCGACGACGTTTTTCTTCTCAAGCACGGAAAGTTTCTTCATGTCTGTGCCCGAAAGCTGATCGGTATCGTACTTCACGAACAGGCTGTCCACCAGCGCGAATACCGCTTCGTCCCGTTTCCGGATTTCATTCTGAAGTGCGGCAATGGTGTTCTTCAGCGAAGCAAGTTCGGACTGTGCTTTTGCAAGCTGTGCGCGGAGTGACGCGTTCTCTTCTTTCAGATTCTGCACCTGAGAGTTGAGTCCGGCTATTTCCTTTTCCAGCTGCGATGCTCTTATTTTCTTCTCGGCAAGCTCTCTCGATTTTCCGAGGCGTTCGATTAAGCCGTCATACCCGTCCGGAAACACCGCTTTGTTCAGAAACTCCTGATGCGGTTTGAACTCGGCAACGAATGCATCGACCTCGCGCAGCAGCCGCGACAGGTTTTCTTCGTTTTCCGCGCTGTTAAGATTCTTCGTCAGCAGCACAAAGCGCTTTTCGAAGTCCCGTTTAATATCGGATTGTGTTTTGTCCTGAGCCTGCGTCCCTCCGATAAACAGGAAGATGCTCATGAACATGATGGTCAATATTCTCATTTGCGTCCTCCCAGCGGCTGTGCGCTTCCTTTCGTCAACTGATATTTGTTTGCGCCGTTCCATAATTCGATGTAGGAATCTTTTTGATCGAATTTCGGATCGTCCATGCCTTTCTCCGCCGAAATGGTCAGCGTATTGTTCACGGCAAGGGCGCCTTCGCTCTGCACCAGCACATAGACGTTTTTAAAGTTCTTTCCCGTAATATAATAGAATCCCGCTTTGTCGCGGATCAGCCGGATTTCGGTTGTGTTTTTAGCGGCAGTCTGATCGGCGCCGAATTCTTTTGCCAGCAACGCGGTAATGTTGAACGAAACGCTGTACCGCTTTGCGTCAACCGTGCCCTGCTGTCCGATCTGGACCACTTCTTCGGCCGCCCACGAGAAATCCGCCGGCTGCAGCTGAAGTGATGAACATCCGACGATCAGCAACGAAGCCGTCATTCCGATAAGAACGAGTACTTTCTTCATAATGAATCTCCTTGGTAATGTGAATTAAATTATTTCTTTCCTTTTTTCTTGGTAGAGGACTTGCTCTTTGACGCTGTTGTTGATTTCGTTTTTGGCGCCGCCGAGACCGGCTTTTTCTGAACACCTCCGGTTTCTTCACTGTTGTGTACGGATTTTTTTGTTTTCTTGCCAGTTAATTTTTCGCTCGTTCCGGAAGCCTGGGTTTCCTCAAACAATGCCCCCTGGTCTGCCGGGGATTCGGTCTCCTGAGCCGCAGACCGTGCGCGATCAGCCGCTTCCAATTGTTTTGCCTCCTCATCCTCCGATGTGACGATTGCCACTGCCGTCACTTCGTCGTCGCTGCCGAGCCGGATCAACCGCACGCCCGATGTATTTCTTCCCGACACCCTGATATCTTCCGCTCGCTGTCGGATGATCATGCCGCTGGAGGTGACCACAACAATATCGTCGGTATCTTGTACCTGCTTGATGGAAATCATCTTGCCGGTTTTTTCGTTTGCGCGGAGCGTTGCGATTCCCTTGCCGCCGCGGTGACTCACGCGGTACTCGGCCAGATCGGAACGCTTTCCGAAGCCGTTCTCGGTGGCAACAAGGATCGTTGTTTTCGTCCGCTTCAGGGAAACGGCGCCGATCACTTTGTCCCCCTTCTCCAGCCTGATCGCGCGGACGCCTGATGCTCCGCGTCCCATGGATCGTACTTCGCTTTCGGGAAACCGGATTGCAATTCCTTCGTGCGTACCGATGACGATTTCGTGTGAACCGTCGGTCAGTTTCACGTCACGCAGAAGGTCTTTCTTATCCAGCGTGATTGCGGCAATGCCGCTTCTGCGGGGATTGCTGAACTCCATCAGCGACGTCTTCTTCATCTGGCCTTCTTCGGTGACCATGAAGACGAACTGATGTTCCGTAAACTCTTTGACGCTTAAGAAGGCCGTAATGTTCTCTTCCGCCCCCTTGGCAATCAGATTGGAGATCGCTTTTCCCTTGGAGGTTCTGCCTCCTTCGGGGACCTCAAAAACCTTCAGCCAGTAACATTTCCCTTTATCGGTGAAAAAAAGGATATAATTGTGCGTGCTGGCGATGAACATATGCTCCACAAAATCATCTTCGCGGGAAGCCGCCCCCGTCACTCCTTTTCCGCCGCGGGACTGGCGTCGGTACCCGCTGACCGGGAACCGCTTGATATAGCCGCCGTGGGAAATGGTGATCACCACCTCTTCTTCGGCGATCATATCCTCAATCTTAAATTCGGTCTGTTTCATCACGATCTCTGTCCGGCGCGCATCGCCGTACTTTTCGCGGATCGCCTTCAGTTCCTCTTCGATAATCTGCAGCTGAAGCCGTTTGCTGCCGAGAATCGCCTTCAGTTTGTTGATCAGCTTGATCAGATCGCGGTACTCGTCTTCAATTTTTTTCCGTTCGAGTCCCGTCAACCGCTGCAGCCGCATGTCGAGAATTGCCTGCGCCTGGATTTCGGAGAGCTTGAACTTTTTCATCAATCCGATCCGCGCCGTGTCGGTATCCTTCGACGCTTTAATCAGTTTGATGATCGCGTCGATGTTGTCGAGCGCGATGATATATCCTTCGAGAATGTGCGCGCGTTTTTCCGCCGCATCGAGATCGAATTTTGTCCGGCGCACCACCACTTCGTTCCGGTGCTCAATAAAGTGGTGCAGCGTATCTTTCAGCTGCAGCACCTGCGGCCGGCCATCCACCAGCGCCAGCAGAATAATGCCGAACGTCGTCTGCATCTGCGTATGCTTGTAGAGATTGTTTAGCACGACGCTTGCGTTCGCATCGCGCTTCAGGTCCACCACAATGCGCATGCCGTCCCGGTCGGATTCGTCGTTCACACCGGACACATCGTCAAGTTTTTTATCGCGCACCAGTTCGGCAATTTTTTCGATGAGCGACGCTTTGTTTACCTGATACGGAATTTCGGAAATGATAATGCTCTGCCGGTCGTTTTTCGCCGTTTCAATCGCCGCCTTAGCGCGGAGCGTGATCTTTCCTCTGCCGGTTTTGTATGCCTCGCGCACGCCGTCGTAACCATAGATGATGCCGCCGGTCGGAAAATCGGGCGCTTTGATGTACTTCATCAGTTTTTCGTTGTCGAGATCCCTGTCCGCGATCATTGCAATCACGCCGTCGATCACCTCGGAGAGATTGTGCGGGGGAATATTCGTCGTCATGCCGACGGCAATGCCGCTTGCGCCGTTCACCAGCAGATTGGGAATGTTTGCCGGAAGCACCGAGGGCTCCTGCAGCGTGTCGTCGAAGTTCGGTGTAAAATTGACCGTGTTCTTCTCGATATCGCGCAGCATCTCTTCCGCCACGCGCGTCATACGGACTTCCGTATACCGCATCGCCGCAGGAGAATCGCCGTCCACCGAACCGAAGTTTCCTTGTCCATC
This sequence comes from uncultured Chitinophagaceae bacterium, assembly GCA_964596155.1. GTDB lineage: Bacteria > Bacteroidota > Ignavibacteria > UBA10030 > UBA8401 > UBA8401. The sequence continues at coordinate 7,248 of CAZQSI010000065.1, read as the reverse complement.
CACCAGCGTGTAGCGGAGCGAGAAATCCTGCGCCATGCGGACGATCGTGTCGTACACCGAAGCGTCGCCGTGCGGATGGTACTTTCCGAGCACCTCTCCGACAACACGCGCGCTCTTTTTGTATCCGCGGTTCGGCATCAGACTCAGTTCGTTCATGCCGAACAGCACCCGGCGATGCACCGGTTTCAGTCCGTCGCGGACATCGGGCAGCGCCCGCGAAACAATGACCGACATCGAATAATCGATGTACGATCCCTTCATTTCTTCTTCAATATCTACGGGAATTATTTTTTCGTTCGTCGTGGCCATACATTCAAATTATCGTTGTTCAACGGTGGTGTGAGTGCTTCTACACATCCAGATTTCGGACATACTTTGCGTTCTTTTCAATGAATTGTCTCCGCGGTTCCACTTCGTCCCCCATTAAAATGGAAAACGTCCTGTCGGCATCCGCGGCATTTTCAATACCCACCTGAAGGATCGTGCGTGTTTCCGGATTCATCGTGGTGGACCAGAGCTGAAGCGGATTCATCTCGCCGAGACCTTTGAAGCGCGAGATCACGATTCCCCCTTTGATGGTTCCTCCCTCTTCCGGAATCGTTTCTTCTTCGTCCGTTTTCTTTTCCGCCTTTTCGCCTTTCAGGCGTTTTAAGATCTCATCCCGCTCTTCGTCGTCGAACGCGTACAACTCCGTTTTCCCCTTCTTTAATTTATAGAGCGGGGGCTGTGCGATGTACACATGGCCGAGTTCGATCAGCGGTTTCATATACCGGAAGAACAGCGTCAGCAGCAGTGTGCGGATGTGGGAACCGTCCACGTCCGCATCGCACATTAAAATGATTTTGTTGTACCGGAGTTTTTCCGGATTGAAATCCTCGCCGACACCGGCGCCGATGGCGGTAAAGATGTTCCGGATTTCCTCGTTTTCCAGCATCTTGTGCAGGCGCGATTTTTCCACATTCAAAATCTTTCCCTTCATCGGAAGAATCGCCTGGAACCGCCGGTCGCGTCCCTGTTTCGCGCTTCCGCCTGCGGAATCTCCCTCCACCAGATACATTTCGCAATGGGCCGGATCGTTAATGGAACAGTCCGCCAGTTTTCCGGGAAGACCGGCGCCGTCCATCGCATTCTTGCGGCGCGCAATATCTCTCGCTTTTCTGGATGCTTCCCGCGCTTCGGCTGCTCTGAGACTTTTTTCGATAATCCGCTTTGCGTCGGGCGAGTTGTTTTCCAGCCAGTCGGTCAGCGCCGGACCGATCACCGATTCCACAATCGATTTGATTTCGCTGTTGCCGAGCTTTGTTTTCGTCTGCCCTTCAAACTGCGGCTCCGGCACCTTCACGCTGATGACGGCGGTGAGACCTTCTTTAAAATCTTCGCCGGTCAGCTGTATTTTTTCATCTTTGACAAGATTGTTTTTGTACGCAAAGGTGTTCAGCGACCGCGTCACGGCGGTTCTGAAGCCGACAAGATGCGTTCCCCCTTCGTGCGTATTGATGTTGTTCACGTACGAAAAAACATTTTCGGAATATTGATCGTTGTACTGAAACGCCGCTTCCACCTCCACCGTCCGTCCGTTCTCGTCGTCTCCCGATCCTTTTGCGTAAAACACTTTTTTCATGATTGACGGACGCGTGGCGTCGGTGTACTTCACGAATTCCATCAGTCCGCCCTTGTAATGAAATTTTTCCGTCTGCTCCTGTTTGTTGCGGAGATCGGTAATCTCCAGTGTGACATCGGGATTCAGGAATGCCAGCTCGCGCAGCCGTTCGGCAAGTGTGTCGAATTTATAGGTCCGGTTTTTAAAGATGGAGCCGTCCGGCATGAAGGTGACCGTCGTTCCGGTTGTGTCGGACTTGCTCATCGTGCCGATGGTCTTCACGGCGGTGACAGGATCTCCCTGCTTGTATTTTTGATACCAGATTTTTCCGCCCCGTTTCACCGTTACTTCGAGCCATTCGCTCAGCGCGTTCACGACCGAAACGCCGACGCCATGCAGACCGCCGGACACCTTGTACGTATTCTTGTCGAATTTTCCTCCCGCATGCAGCACGGTCAGCACCACCTCGAGCGCGGAGCGCTTTTCGGTTTTGTGCGTATCGGTCGGAATGCCGCGGCCGTCGTCGGTCACGGAGACGCTTCCGTCCTTGTTGATCTTTACAAGAATGTTTTTACAGAACCCGGCAAGCGCTTCGTCGATGGAGTTATCCACGATCTCGTACACCAGGTGATGCAATCCCCGCGCGCTGACGTCGCCGATGTACATGGCGGGACGGCGGCGGACGGCTTCCAAACCTTTAAGGACGGTAATGTCTTCGGCGGTATATTCTCCGTTGTGTTTCTTCGGTTTCTTTTCTGCCACAATTGTTCCTTTTCGTTTAACGCTGCGGGGATCTGCCCCGCATGGCGGTTTATCTGAATTTTATGTCGATGATGCTCTGTGAATCCGTTTTTTCGTGAATTTTCTCCAGCAGTTCTTTTTTTCTGAACGTCAGCTCGCTTCTCCATGGAGCGTTGGTGACGCTGACAATCAGCACGCCGTTATGAATCCGCTCCGGCTGCGCGACTTTTGCCACTTGTTGTCCCACAACCTCGTTCCACACGTCGAAAATTTTGTATTGTTCAACCTGCTTTTCGATCCCGAGGGTCCGCACCAGCTGCGCCAGTGCGTCTGCGAGTGATTGTGTTGTTTCCTTTCGAATCATTCGTTGCAGCTTCCCTGTTATCGTGATGATGCCGCCGATGAAGCAGATGGTCAGGCATCGATCGTTTCGTGCGCCACCGCGCCGTTGCGGATGGTAAAGCGTTTCCGTTCTGCATTCCACTCCGCGCCGCCGAACATTTTTTCGCTGGTGGTGGTGATGAAAATTTGTCCGAGCGATTCGGCAACCGTCAACAGCCGCTTGCTTCTTTCTTCGTCAAGTTCGCTGAAGACGTCGTCCAGCAGCAGCACCGGCGTCTCGTTGCACCGTTCCTTTAAAAAGTAAAACTCGGCAACTTTCAGCGCTACAAGAAACGTTTTGTGCTGTCCCTGTGATGCAAAATGTTTCAGCGACAAACCGTTCAGCGTGAATATTATTTCATCCCTGTGCGGACCCACAAGTGTCGTTTGAAACCGCGCTTCATCCTTTTTTTTCTTCAGCAGTTTTTTCCGTATCGCATCTTCGATCTCCGGTAGTTCTGCGTCAGTCCCGGCATCGACCGAAGGTGCATACTCAATATTCGGCGTTTCCCTCTCGTCCACGATGTCGAGATACGTTCTGGCGATAATCGGAGCGAACTCGTTCAGAAAACGGTTGCGCCTACCGATGATCCGCGCGCCGTAGGTGACAAGCATGTCGTTCCACGGTGCGATCGCTCCGCTGCAGTCCGATCCATTTGCTTCGGACAGTATCGTATTCCGCTGGCGCACGATGCGGCGGTATTCCAGAGAATCTTCCATATACGCCTTGCTGCTCTGCGAAATCACCAGATCGATGAACTTCCGTCTGTCCGCCGGCGAGCCGAATGTGACCGCGCTTTTTTCCGGAGAGAGAATGACAACGGGAAACATGCCGATCACGGACGAATATTTTTCGACGGCGGCGCCGTTGATCGTGTACGATTTTTCTTTCTTCGCATCGTCGTACGTAATGCGGATATGAAATTCCTTTCCCTCGTCCGACTCCATGGTGCTTTTAATCTCAAAGAACGATTCGTGCTGCTGCATCACCGTGGCATCGGCGCTTGCATAAAAACTTTTTGTCAGGCAGAGAAACGACAGCGCTTCCAGCGCGTTCGTTTTTCCCTGGCCGTTATCGCCCAGCAGAACATTGACCCGCGCACCAAACTCAAATGCCGTTTCGTGATGATTGCGGAAACTTCGCAGGTGGGTGCTGGTTATTCTCATCGCAGCAGGACGAAATTAATTATTCAGCCGGACCGGCATGATCAGCATCAGCACATCTTCGCCGTCCTTTTTGGTGACGGGGGAAACGATGGCCGCTCTGTTCGGCGAACTGAGTTTAAACTCAACTTCCTCCGAATCGATGTGCGAAAGAACATCCATGACGTACGCAGAGTTGAATCCGATCTCCATTTCCTCGTCATTATAATCGCACGAAATTTTTTCTTTCGCTTCGCTTCCGAAGTCCTGATCCTCCGCCGTGACCCTCAGTTCATCCTTGCCGACCGAGAGGCGGATTTGGTGCGTTGTGGAGTTTGAATACAATGCCACGCGGCGCACCGATTGCAGCATCTCGTTTTTGCTGACAATCAGCTTGCGTTCGTTGTCGAGCGGAATGACCGTTTCATAATTGGGATATTTTTCCTCGATCAATCGCGATATCAGCGACGTGCCGTCGAATTTAAACATGACGTGTGTGGCGCTGATGGCGACCTTCGTATCGGTGCCGGCCGCAACTTTATCCAGCTGCGCCAGCGCTTTTGATGGAATGATTATATCCTTCGTCAGCTTGGTGTTGCCCAGATTCTTGTTGTTCACCCGCACAAGCCGGTGTCCATCCGTTGCCACGGCGCGGACATCCGATTTTGAAAACTGAAACAGCACACCCATCATTGCGGGACGCAATTCATCGGCGCTCACGGCGAACATCGTGCCTCCGATCAGACGCTGCAGCACCTGCACATCGAAGGTAATTTCCGCTTCACCTTTGAATTCGGGAATTGCGGGAAATTCCTCGCTCGATTCGCCGGTAAGGGTGTATTCACCGTTATCGGTCTTCATTTTAATTTTACTGGACTCAACATCAATCGTAAATGCAATATTCGTATCGGAAAGAGCACGTACCGTATCAAAAATCTTCTTTGCCGGAATGGCAATTGTCCCGTTCTGGCTTCCCTGGACATTCAATGAAACGGAAACGGAAATCTCAAGATCGGTTGCGGTGATCTTCAGCGTGTTGCCGTGAACATCGAAATGAAGGTTTTCAAGAATGGGGAGTGTCGATCTGGTGGGTACAACGCTGACGGTTTTTGCCAATGCTTTTTGAAGTTCAGCGCTCCGTACGGAAAATTTCATCGTCAATCTCCTTAAAATGTTGAGCTAAAAATAGAAAAATTCAGTTCAGTAATATACGAAAAACGGGTGTTAAACCCAAAGGGAGAACGTCTGTAAGTGTTTATTTTTTCAGTGAGTTATGGGGTATTATAATATATATATCTAACAATAAAATCATAATAACAATAATAGTGTGGATATGTTGGTAACACCCCTTTTCAATACATTTTCCTGTGGAAGTTGAGAAAAGCGCCGTCGATAACATGTTGGCGGTACTCGTTGTTTTCAACACTCATCCACACGACTCATCGATTTCAATTTCATCGGCCGTACTGTCAACATCGCATTCACATCTCTTCACACGTCATCCACAGGTTGTTGTGCATAAGTGGATCATTTAAAAGAAGAAAGGGATCGTCGACAATCCGATCCCTTCATTTTTTCTCACGGCAGACAATTACTACCGCGAATAGACTTCGATCTTCTTTTTTATTTGTTCTATGGTGGAACGGAATTTCGGATCGATCTTAATCTGTTCTTCCACCGTTTGACAGGCGTGAATGACCGTGCTGTGATCACGTCCTCCGAAATTCAGACCGATCGTTTTCAGCGAGCAGTTCGTCAGATCTTTTGCCAGATACATGGCGGCCTGACGTGCCATCACCACTTCTTGTTTTCGTGTTTTTGCCCGGAGCAGGTCATTCGGAATATCGTAAAATTCAGAAACGATCCTCTGAATTTCCTCTACCGTCAGCGGCGACCGGATTTCCGTAACAACAGAACTCAGCACATCCCTCGCCATTTCGATGTCGATATCCTTGCCGAGGAGCGAAGCATTGAAGAGCAGTTTTGTGTAACATCCCTCCAATTCCCGCACATTGGATTTCACATTGGCGGCAATAAAGTCGAGCACCGCTTCGGGAATAACGACATCATCCGATTCGCACTTGTTGCGCAGAATTGCAGAGCGCGTTTCAAGATCAGGCGGCTGAATGTCCGCCGTCAGACCCCACTGGAAACGGGAAATAAGCCGCTCATCCAATCCCTGCAGCTCTTTGGGAGGCCGGTCGGACGAGAGAATAATCTGTTTTCCGAGCTGATGAAGCGAATTGAATGTGTGGAAAAAGCTGTCCTGTGTTTTTTCCTTGCCGGTGAAGAATTGAATATCATCCACAATCAGAATATCCATGCTGCGGTAATGATTCGAGAAATCCGTCGTGGCATCGTTTCGAATCGCGTCGATAAATTCGTTGGTGAATTTTTCGCTGGAAACGTAGATAACCCGCTTTGCTTTACCGCTTTCCAGCGCATAATTGCCGATTGCCTGCATTAAATGCGTTTTTCCGAGTCCTGTTCCGCCGTACAGCACCAGAGGATTAAAGGAGGTGCCTCCGGGATTGTTCGCGACCGCCATGGCGGCAGCCCGGGCAAGCTGATTGCTTTCCCCTTTAATGAAATTATTGAAGGTATTCCGCTTATTCAGAAATGTCCGTTCGTACGGCAACGGCTGTGTATGCTGGAGAGGATCACTCTTGACGGCAAACGGTTCAAACGCTTTTGCCGCCGGTTCATTTTGGGGGACGACAATGGATGGAGTCGGTTCGTCGCTCGGCACCACGGTGTACGTCAGCTTTGCAGACGATCCAAGCACCTTCGTCAATGCACCGGAGATGAGCGAATAATAATGTTCTTCCAGCCATTCATAAAAAAACTGACTCGGCACGGTGACCGAAACGATGTTGTTTTCAATTCGCGCCGGCCGTATCGGCTCAAACCATGTTTTAAAACTTTGGCTGTTTATTTCGGTCTTAATGTGCGAAAGAATTTTTTCCCAAACCGCATCGAGCTCTTCGGAAGATTGTTTTTGCTCCGATGTTACGGCAGAAGAATCGACAGAATCTGTAAGATTTGAAACCATAGAACCTCAAAACGTTATCAACATCATAACATCGGTTTATTCACAATGTTATTAACACCCGGAAAATCGTAATTTACTAAACTTAGAAGAATGGAAGAATTATACACATCAACACACGGCGCCTAACCCATTGAAAAATATAGCCCAGAATGATGTTTCGGCGACTTATCAACACCGAGTGTGAATATCTTTTTCTCCCATTTATTGTCGCTTCCAGCGGTAACTTCCACTAAAAAAGTTATCCACATCTCATCAACATGCAATGTCCGCATGGATCAATACACAGTATATCGTACTTCTGGGAGATAAGTCAAGAGGAATTTTTACAAAA
>CAZQSI010000064.1:0-14290 GCA_964596155.1 uncultured Chitinophagaceae bacterium | reverse complement strand
ACGACGAACGTCAGGATAAAGAGCAGGATGATCAGATCGGAAGTCATGACGATGGTGGTTTCGGATGCTCGATTGTTTCATCGATCCAGCTCAAGGCAGCCATCATTGACGGAAGACCGATGGTGGGGAGCGATAACAATGCGACATGAAACATTTCTTCTTTCGTTGCACCGGCTTTGATCGCTTTCCTCGTATGGGAATGGACTGCTCCTTCAAGTCTCGCGCCGGTGGAAATCGCAAGTTTGATAAGTGCGCGGGTTTTATCGTCCAGCGGACCTGCGGTATGGACCGCATCGCCGAGTTGTTCATATGCTTTCCCGACTTCGGGAAAATCATTCATGAATTGCTGATATCTCTTTGGTATACTGCTCATGATTCACTCCTCATAAAATAAAAAACCCCATTTCCCGAAAAGGAGAAATGGGGTGTAAAAACCCTTCAAATTCTTCTCCTTTGCAAATTCGGCAGGCCAATTCGTTTCCAAACAGACCCTATCGGTTATGCCTCATATCAACGGCGTTGATGAAGAAAACATAACTCGGAGTTATTTGTCCTCTGGTTATGCAAGCATGGTGCCAAGGATTGATCGATGAAAAACCAATGAATAACAACATATCACAGCACAACCGACCGATCATTATCAAAACTAAAAATGAGTCTTAATTTGAATTCACGAAAATAAGAATCGGAAGAAAACGCTTACAACAATTCGGATAAATCGGACCGAAAATTTTCGTCAAATAAATTGTTTTCATTTCCCGCGGCAACACGTTTCAATGTGGATGTTGCAATGTTCAGTTGGCACAGGCATTGCATCGGTAATCAGATAAAATGCTCTTCTTTTGTTTCTCGCAGGAGTGTTGGAAGTCGAATTCATTTATCTCATCATCGTGAGCACCTTCTCATGAAAGTATTGACTCCGTTGTTCATCCTCTCCGTCATGCTGCTTTGTCCACAGTTCGAAGCAGACGCCAAAGATGTAAAAGATTCATCAAATCAAAACATCGCAGCGGTGAAGAAAGAGGATCCCGCAGCGCGGAAATTTGTGCGCGATTGTTCTTCCTGTCATACCATTGGCGGCGGAAAACTAAAAGGACCGGATCTCATTCAGGCGGTCACCTGGAACAGGGACGATTTAGGAAAAGCAATCAAGAAAATGGAAAAGGAGGTAGGAGAACTTCCTGATCCGGTAATTAGTGCACTCATCGATTTAATGAAGGACGGTAATCGATTGCAGCGCCTGAATGACGAAGAGCAGCGGCAAATACAAGCGCGCCGCGCGTTGCTTGCTCCTCCCGACGCAGCAAAAGGATATAAACTCTTTTGGGGAACCGAAGCGTTTGTCAACAGGGGATTACCCTGCGCTTCCTGTCACAAAGCCGGCGGAATCGGCGGGATGCTCGGACCCGACCTGACATCGGTCTATGAAAAAATGGGAGAAGTCGCGCTGATTTCCGGCACTGAAAAAGCGGCATACAAAGTGATGGAACCCCATTATCGGACAAAACCTGTGACGGCGCAGGAAGCCGTACATCTTGCGGCATACTTCAAACAGCTCTCCCTCACACAACCGGCCGCTGAATATTCATTTCATCCGCTTTCCCTTCTGGCAGCAATAGGACTCATATTCGGAATCGTCGTTTTGTATAAATCAGCCGAAAGCAAACGCTCATCGACAAGGAAAAAATAATATGTCATGGATAAAAGATATATTCGCTCCGGAAAAAAGAACGTGGGAAGATTTTTACCGCAATCGCTGGCAATACGACAAAGTTGTTCGGAGCACGCATGGAGTGAATTGCACCGGTTCGTGCAGCTGGAATATTTATGTGAAAAGCGGCATCGTCACCTGGGAAATGCAGGCGCTGGATTACCCGGTGCTGCAAAATCAGGAACTGCCTCCGTATGAACCGCGGGGATGTCAGCGGGGCATTTCGTACTCGTGGTATTTGTACAGTCCGATTCGCGTTAAATATCCGTACATCCGCGGAGCATTGATCGATTTCTGGCAGGAAGCGAAGGCACAACATCCGACGGATTCGCTTGAAGCATGGAAATCGATCGTCACCGACCCGGTAAAAAGAAAAAAAATTCAGACAGCGCGGGGTAAAGGCGGATTCCGCCGCGTCTCGTGGGACGAAGCGAATGAGATTATGGCAATCGCGAATATCTACACGATTCTGGAGCATGGATCCGACCGCATTATTGGTTTTTCCCCCATTCCCGCAATGTCCATGCTCAGTTATGCCGGCGGATCAAGGCTGATGCAGCTGATGGGAAGCGTCAGCATGTCGTTTTACGATTGGTACTGCGATCTGCCTCCTGCATCTCCCGAAGTGTGGGGAGAACAGACGGATGTTGCCGAAAGCGCCGATTGGTACAATTCCAAATACATCGCAACGGTCGGATCGAATGTTTTGATGACGCGGACTCCCGATTCACATTTTCTTGTGGAAGCGCGCCATCGCGGAACGAAAGTGGCGGTATTTTCCCCCGACTTTTCGCAGACATCGAAAATCGCGGATGAATGGTTTCCGATCAATCAGGGACAGGACGGCGCATTCTGGATGGCGGTGAATCATGTTTTATTGAGAGAATATTACATCAAGAAAAAAGTACCGTATTTCATCCAATATCTTGAACGGTTCAGCGATGCACCGTTTCTGGTGGTGTTAAACCGACAACCGGATGGAAAATACCGCCCCGGAAAACTTCTTCGCGCCAGCCGTTTATTCTCAACGAAGCATATCGAACATGCGGAATGGAAATCATTCGTATGGGATACAATCACCGATGCTCCGGTCATTCCACCGGGCACGGTAGGTCATCGGTGGCAGGCAAGAAAAGGGGAATGGAATCTTCACAACCTGAACTCCGTCACCGGCGACACCATTGCACCGGCACTGTTTTTTGAGAAAGAAGTTGAAGAGCTGGATGTATGGGCTGACGATTTCAGCGAAGGGACAAACATCAAAGAATATTCGAACAAAGTTCCCTGCCGTGTTGTGAACACCGTAGACGGTGAAGTCTATGTCACAACCACGTTCGAGCTTCTTCTGGCTCAATTTAACGTCAACAAATCTGGAGACGACCGGTACCTGGAGAGCGAAGAAGTTCCGTTTACACCCAAATGGCAGGAAAAATTCACCGGCGTGGATGCTGATGATGTCATCCGGTTTGCGAAAGAATGGGGACATACGGCAGAGCGGACGAATGGGCAGGTCAGCGTCATCATCGGAGCCGGCGTTAATCACTGGTATCACAATAATCTGATCTACCGTTCCATTATCACCTCTCTCATATTTTCCGGTGCCGTCGGTGTCAACGGAGGCGGATTAAATCATTATGTCGGGCAGGAAAAACTTGTTCCGCAGGCATCATGGGCGCCGATCGCGTTCGGTACCGATTGGGGCGGACCTCCGCGACTGCAAAACACGCCGTCGTTTCATTACATGCATTCCGATCAATGGAGATATGATTCCAAGTTCAGCGAAGTCTGTTCCGTTCACAACAATAAACACCCGATGGCGCACGGACATACGGCGGACAAACAGGCGCTGGCTGTCCGCAGCGGGTGGCTTCCCTGTTTTCCGCAATTCAACAAAAGCAATTTTGCGGTGGTGCGCGATGCGGTTGCTGCCGGAGCATCGTCGGACGCGGAAATTATCGATTCGGTGAAACAGCAGCTGAAAAACGGATCATTAAAATTTTCCATGGAAGATCCGGATAATCCCGTCAGTTTCCCCCGCGTATGGTACATTTGGCGCGGCAATGCGCTCCTCTCGTCGGCAAAGGGACATGAATATTTTCTGAAGCATTATCTCGGCACACACCACAATTCGATTGCAGAGGAGTGTGCAAAAGATGACATCGAAGATGTCGTCTGGAAAGATACGATTGAGAATGGAAAATTCGATCTCATCGTCGACATCAATTTTCGCATGGATTCTTCCGCACTCTATTCCGATATCGTTCTGCCGACAGCAACATACTACGAAAAGAACGATCTCAATTCGACCGATATGCATACGTTCATCCATCCGCTGCAGGCTGCCGTTCCTCCCGCATGGGAATCCAAAAGCGACTGGGAAATATTTAAGGACATTGCCAAAACCGTTTCGAAATACGCCGAGCGGTACATTCCCGAACCGTTGACGGATATCGTGGCAACTCCGCTGATGCACGACACACCGGCTGAAATCGCGCAGCCAGAAGTGAAGGATTGGAAAAAAGGGGAGTGCGAGATGATTCCGGGAATCACAATGCCGAATTTCAAGATCGTCAAACGTGATTATGTGAATCTTTATAACAAATTCATCTCCGTCGGGAAAAATTTCCGAAATAACGGCATCGGGGTTCACGGCACCACCTATCAGGTTGACGACGTGTACGACGATTATCTGAAGCTCAAACCGACCCATTCGTTTGGAGGCGAAACATATCCCTCGCTGAAAGATGACCGCGACGCCTGTAATGTTATTCTCTGGTTTGCGGCGGAAACCAACGGCGAATTGGCATACCGTGCATACGAATCGGAATCGAAAAAAACCGGCATTGATCATACGCATCTTGCCGAGGGTTCCAGAAATGTCCGAATCACCTTCGAAGATATCATCACGCAGCCGCGAAGGACGCTCACCACTCCGTACTGGACCGGCATTACCAACAACGGACGGGCTTATTCCGCCTATTGCCAGAATGTGGAGGAGTTGATTCCGTGGAGAACACTCACCGGCAGGCAGCATCTTTATTTGGATCACGATGCATACATCGCATACGGCGAGCATCTTCCCACCTATAAACCGCGGGCCGAGCAAGCGTCACTGAAAGATTTGCTCCATTCCAATCTGAACGGCGACGCAACCGTGCTTAATTATCTGACGCCGCACGGGAAATGGCACATTCATTCGACAATGGGGGACACATTGCGGATGGAAACTCTTTCTCGCGGTATGGAACCGATTTGGATTTCCGACAAGGATGCGGAACGGATGGATCTTAAGGACAACGACTGGGTGGAAGTATTCAATGATCACGGAGTTGTCTGCACACGTGCAGTCGTCAGCCACCGGATTCCTGCCGGCATGTGTTTCATTTATCACGCACCGGAGCGGACATTGTCGGTTCCCAAATCGCAGGAACGGGGAAACAGAAGAGCGGGCGGACATAATTCATTGACCAGAGTCCGGCTCAAACCGCTCTTTATGATCGGCGGCTATGCTCAATTCACATATGCCTTCAATTATTGGGGACCGCAGGGCGTGAATCGCGATACTTTCGTTGCCGTCAAGAAATTGAAGAAACTGAACTGGTAATTATCATTCGGGAAGAATCAGGAGCCTACAATGGATGTTCGATCTCACGTTTCAATGGTGTTTCATCTCGATAAGTGCATCGGCTGTCATACCTGCAGCGTTGCCTGTAAAAATATTTGGACCGATCGTCAGGGTGCGGAATATATGTGGTGGAATAATGTCGAGACAAAACCGGGAACGGGCTTTCCGGCACAATGGGAAGATCAGGAAAAGTTCAAGGGAGGATGGAAGCTGAACGGCGGTAATCTGGAATTGAACTCCCAAAACAAATCGGATTATTTCTTCAAGCTTTTTTACAATCCAAACCAGCCGACGCTGGATGATTATTATGAACCTTGGACGTATCAGTATAAGGATCTCTTCAACGCCCCGGCCGGTGATGATCAGCCGACAGCGATTCCCGTTTCGCAGATCACGGGAGAATATATTGACATTAAGAAAGGTCCGAATTGGGACGACGATCTCTCGGGATCTCCGGAATATGCCGCCAACGATGTCAATCTGGACGCTCTGTCGCCGCAGGAACGGGCTCAACTGCTGGAAATCGAACGTCTGGCAATGTTTTACCTCCCGCGCATTTGCAATCATTGCGCCAATCCGAGTTGTGTGGCCGCATGTCCATCCGGAGCAATCTACAAACGGGGCGAGGACGGAATTGTTCTCGTCAATCAGGAAACCTGCAGGGGATGGAGAGCATGCGTCACCGCCTGTCCGTACAAAAAAGTGTATTACAACTGGAAGACGGGGAAATCCGAAAAATGTATTCTCTGCTATCCCCGGCTGGAAACGGGACAAGCTCCGGCATGCTTTCATTCCTGCGTCGGACGCATTCGGTATTTCGGCGTGCTGCTGTACGATGCGGACAGAATCAAGGATGCGATGAGTTCCCCCCAGCACAATCTTGTGGACGCGCAGCGACGCGTGTTTCTTGATCCGTTCGATGAAGAAGTAATTGCAAAGGCAAAAGCCAACGGCATCACGCAGGAAATTCTCGATGCAGCGCAGAAATCGCCGGTGTATAAATATGTGGTGAAATGGAAACTTGCGCTGCCGCTGCATGTGGAATACAGGACGATGCCGATGCTCTTTTATGTTCCGCCGCTGCTTCCCGTCCTCGGGAAAAAAGCGAATGATGTCTATGCTAATTCAATGAACGGAAACGATTTTGCGGAAATGCTGGAAAACGCGCGGGTTCCTCTTAAGTATCTCGCCTCTCTTTTTAGCGCCGGCAACGAGGAAGTGATCAGCGGCATCATGAAAAAAATGATGACCGTCCGTGCCGTTAAACGGGCGCAGCAGCTGAAAGAGGAATTGAACGAGCCGACAAAAAAAATGTTCCGGGAAACAGGACTGACACCCGAAGAAGTTGAGGAGATCTATCATTTGACCGCCCTCAGCACGTTCAACGAACGCTTTGTGATTCCCGAAACCCGGCGCGAACAGGCGATGCAGGAAATGGTCGATCCCGAATTTTGCAAAGGAAACTGCGGATTGGGTTTCAATGAAATGCCGAAAAAAGCTGAATAAGTACTGTTGCACATTCTTCACAAAAAATCAGATATCACATGAAACCATACGAACAGTTTGCCCGCCTGCTGACCTATCCGACCGACCGATTCGTTGACCATGTCTCGGAGCTTGGTGCATCCATGGATCAACATCAGGAAGAGTCGCTCCGGCTGCTGGAAGAATTCTCCGATGCGGTCAATCGGCTCTCCGTCAATGCAATGAAAGAATTATATACACAGACATTTGATCTGATGGCGGTCTGCAGTCCGTACGTCGGAATCCATTTATTCGGGGAAGATAATTACAAGCGGGGCGGATTGATGGCAAAACTGAATGATGAATTTCGCCGGAGGGAATTTCACGTGGAGAAGGAATTGCCTGACCATCTGTCCGTCATTCTTCGATATATGGAAACCGCCGATCAGGAAGAAGTGAGGGATCTTGTCGAATTTGTTCTTCGGAAACCGCTGACGTCGATGATTGCGATACTGGAAAAATCCGGTAACCCGTACGGGATATTATTAAAATCGCTTCAAGCTCATATCGACGCTGAAAGGAACATTTCATCGGAAACGGCGCACGCAATGGAGGAGAAATGATACAAACCTTTTTATTGGTCGGTCTTCCGTATGCAGCGCTCGCTGCGCTGGTGATAGGAACATACTATCGCTTGAAAAGGAAGGAATATACCGTCTCATCCCTTTCTTCACAGTTTTTGGAAAGTACGTTTCTTGTCTGGGGATCGGTGCCGTGGCATATCGGAATCATCATTATCTTCTTTGGTCATCTGATTCCGTTTCTTTTTCCCCAACTCTGGCACGACGTTGTGAAGCACAGGGAAGCGCTGATCGCACTGGAAACCATCGGTTTTATCTTCGGAGTGATGTGCGTAATCGGTCTGGTGGTGCTGATCATCCGGAGGATTCTCTCCCGTACGATTCAGATTGTGACAAAGCCGCTTGATTTTGTGGTCTATGCACTGTTGTTAATCCAGATTCTGCTTGGTTTGATGACTTCGTACAGCTATCAGTATGGTGCAGTGTGGGCGACCGGTACGGTCTATCCGTACGTCTACAGCATTTTGTCGTTTTCGCCCGATCCGGCGTTTATTCAGGATATGCCGGTCATCATACAATCCCATATCATCCTCGCCTGGGTGATTATTCTCTTGATTCCGTTTACCCGGCTGATTCATATGTTCAGCGTGCCGCTGGAGTATATCGCGCGACTTCCCCAATTGGTTGTCTGGTCAAACGAAGTGAGATGGAATAAGCGGTCGGAGCGGGCGCATTTTGTGGAATCCCGCCGCTATTTTGTCCGCGGAGTCGCCGGCATTGCCGGAGCGACAGGACTTCTCTCCCTCGGTGTGATGGAAAAAGCGGGTAAATATTTTCAGGGTGAGACGCTCGATGATGAAAAGGAAGCAGCACTTCTTGAAAAGAGATTGAAGCGGATCAAACTGACAATGGAAGAGAAAACGTACGAACTGGAACGGCTGAAAAACGAATCGATCTTTATTGCCGATCTGAAGGACCTGGAAGAGTCAGTCGGCAAATATTTCATCGATTATGATATGCGGCCCGCACTCGCCTTCAAGCGGAAGAACGGGCTCCCGAATTTGCTGTCGGCAAAATGTACGCACCTTGGATGCACTGTCAGCAAAGATGTTGATACGGCGGGAAGAATAGTTTGTCCGTGTCATGTCTCGTACTTCGACATCGGCACCGGTATTCCTCAGGCAGGTTCTCCGACGAATATACCTCTTCCTCACATTCCATGGGTAATGAAAGACAACAATAATGAAATTATCGCCCGCGGAGATGCCGAAGGGAAGGTGAACGTATCCCCGCAATTTAAAGCCGCAAGCAATTTTCAATATAAAGTATTTATTACCAAGCCGAGGGGAGAAACTGTCTAATGGTACCCAAAGTTATTTCAACGGTGCTCTCGTTCCTTGCTGAACGATTTCCCGTCGAAAAGATTACTGTGAAGCATTTGGTCAGCGAAAAAACCGTTCCCGTGCACCGGATGAGCTGGGCGTATTATCTCGGCGGCATTACGCTTTTCCTTTTTCTGATACAGGTCGTCACTGGACTCATGCTGCTCTTTTATTACCAGCCCACGGTCAACGATGCGTATGAATCGGTGACGTTTATTTCCGAAGAAGTTCCCGGCGGTCATATCATCAGAAATCTTCATGCGTGGGCGGCGTCGGCAATGATTTTCGCCGTTCTCGCACACCTTGTCACCACATTTGCGATGAAGGCATTTGCCAAACCGAGGGAAATCACCTGGATCGTCGGCATGACGCTGTTGCTGCTGACATTTACATTCGGTTTTTCCGGATATCTTCTTCCGTGGAATCAAATTGCCGTGAACGCAACAAAAATCGGTTTGCAGTCCATCGAAGCGCTCGGACAATATTTGCCCGCCTCACTCGCTCATCTTCCGACGGCGGTGAAGGAAATCATTCAGGGAGAGGCAACCGTCGGTCAGGCCACATTGAGCCGCTTTTTTGTTCTGCATGTGGTTGTGCTGCCGCTGCTGACGTTCGGACTCTTAGGGGCCCATCTGTTCAGCGTCCAACTGCACGGTATGAGCAAAGGAATTCCGGGTGAAGTGAAAAAGACGGAAAAATTTTTCCCGTTTTTTGTCATAAAAGATTTTTCAACGTGGGGGGTCGTCTTCTTTGTTATTTTCATCCTCGCAGTCTGCATTCCATTTGATGCGTTCTTCTCTTTTCCGCTGATGGACCCGTACAATGCACGGGGCTCGACGCCGGACGGGATTAAACCGGAATGGTATTTTTACATGGTGTATTATCCGCTCGAATTGCTTCCGTATTGGCTGGTGATGCTCCTAGTGAACGGCGGTCTCGCGGTGTTGTTTCTCGCACCGTGGATTTTTAAGAATACTTCGATCAAAGTGCTGCGGGTGCTCGCGGCAGCGTTTGCCATTTATTTTTTCGTCATCACGCTCTTCGGCGATCTGATTTACACGATGGTGAAAGGAGGGCATTGAGATGGGAAAATTTATCATTCTCCTGATGACACTCTCTACAACGACCCTCCTTGCATATCCTGAATTTCAGAAATTCTCTTCGCTTCATTCACGGCGGACGGTGAATTGCGGAATGTGTCATGCCAGTGTCGACGGTCCGGACGGAGTCGGTTTCGGCCAAATCGGCAGTTTGGACACAATGCAGATGGAACTATTGAAGGAAGCGCGCCGCGCACAACGCCCGGGAATGGAAGTGAATAATCCGATTCTCAATCCATTTGGGAATAAAATGGTCTCGGCGATGGGAGTCCGGCTCCTGATTGATGCAAAAAAAGATCCTGCAATTATTTATTTCTACATGAAAGATGCTGGAGATCTGGACGGCGACGGCATCATTGATGCTGAAGAATATTTGGACGGGACGAATCCGAACAATAAACATCATGGCGATCCCTGGAAACTCTTTTTCGTTAATATCGTGAAGAACGGGTTCGAAATCGTCATGATTCTGCTTGCTACGATCGCAGGAATCTACGGGTTGACAAATCTCCTGTTAAGTTTTGCCGCCCCATCAAAGAATAAAACCTGATCAGTCTGTTTCAACCGTATTGCGAGAGGAATCATGTTATGGCCTCATATTTGGACCGATGGGAACCCGAAAACGAGGAATTTTGGAACAACACCGGATCGACTATCGCCTGGCGGACATTGTGGATAACGACGGTGTCGCTCATACTTTCCTTTGCAACATGGTTTGTGATGAGCGCCGTCGTCGTCCGTTTACCGAATATTGGTTTTACGTTTTCAACGCAGGAATTATTCTGGCTGGCGGCAATGCCCGGATTAGCGGGCGGTACGCTCCGGATCATTCATACGTTTTTAATTCCGATGTACGGCAGCAGAACGGTCATCACCATTTCCATTTTCCTGAAACTCTTTCCGGTGATCGGTCTCGCGTTTGCGGTCATGAATCCGGAAACGCCGCTATGGATCTTTATGCTGTTGGCTCTCGCCTGCGGTTTCGGCGGAGGTGATTTTTCTTCCTATATGCCCAGCACCAGTCTGTTCTTCCCGAAACGAAAACAGGGGACGGCGCTCGGTATTCAGGCGGGCATCGGAAATTTCGGTGTGAGTCTGACGCAATTCGTGACGCCGTGGATCATCACGTTTCCGGCGCTCGGCGTATTGGCAGGATCTCCGCAGATCTTTACCAAAGGGGAGATCGTCAGATCCATTTGGCTTCAGAATGCTCTTCTCTGGTATGTTCCGTTCCTCTTCGTGCTGACGATGCTTGCATGGAAATACATTCGCAGCATTCCGATACGCGCTTCCTTTAAGGAACAGCTGGACATTTTCAACAATAAACATACATGGCTGATGACATCCATGTATATGATGACGTTTGGATCGTTCTCCGGATTCTCCGCTTCGTTTCCGCTAATGATCAAGGCAATTTTCGGATCGCTGGAACATGCTCCCGATCCGCTTGTGTACGCATTTCTTGGACCGCTGATCGGTTCCGCCATTCGCGTAATGATGGGACCGCTGACGGATAAATTCGGCGGCGCTGTCTGGACGCTGATATCGGGTATCGGATTGTTCATTTGTTCGCTTGGAGTTACGTTGTACACATCACCGGAATCCGTCGCAGAATTTACACCGTTTCTCTGGCTGATGCTCGGCATCTTCTTTTTCTCGGGAATCGGCAACGCTTCCACATTCCGTCAGATACCGATGATCTTCCAGCCGCGGCAGGCAGGAGGAGTGATCGGCTGGACGGCAGCTGTCGCCGCTTATGGTCCGTTCATTTTTTCCATGCTGATCGGTTTCACCATCACATCGTTTGGAAATCCGAATATCTTTTTTTACGGAGCAGCGGTGTTTTATCTGATCAACATTGTTATCAACTGGCATTATTATTTTCGGACGAATGCGGAAAAACCATCGTAAACATTTTTAACTCTCTCTATGAATAACAAACGATCCTATACAACGCTGGCATTGAATACAATATCGTTCACGGTCTGTTTTGCCGTTTGGACGATGAACGGTGTGCTTGTTACGTTTCTGGTCGATCAGGGCGTGTTCCAGTGGGACAAAGCGCAAATCGGCTGGTTGATCGGAATTCCGGTATTGATGGGTTCGATCATGCGTCTTCCGCTGGGAGTGCTCACCGACAAATACGGCGGGAAACCGGTCTATGCTTCGTTGATGTTTATCTCCGCAATTCCGACCTACCTGTTAAGCTATGCAACAACATACGAAGAATTTTTCTGGGCAAGTCTCGGTTTCGGACTCTCCGGCGCTTCATTCGCCGTCGGCATCGCTTTTACTTCATTATGGTTTTCAAAGGAAAAACAAGGAACCGCATTGGGAATCTTCGGCGCGGGGAACGCCGGCTCTGCCCTGACGAGTCTTATTGCCCCCTGGTTGTTGATGTATGTAACGAATAATGGAGAGGATATTGAGGCGTGGAGAATTGTTCCGCGGCTTTATTCATTCGCGCTGCTTGGAATGGCGCTGCTGTTTGTTTTGCTGACGACAAATAAAAAAGTGGAACATGGATCCGGATTGACGCTTTCGCAGCGGTTGCAGCCGCTGCGGTACATGCGCGTGTGGCGTTTTGGAATGTATTACTTCGTGGTGTTCGGAGGATTTGTCGCGCTTGCGCAGTGGCTTATTCCGTATTATGTCAATGCATACGGAATGAGTGTGGCACTCGCCGGATTGATGGCAAGCATTTTCAGTTTTCCGTCGGGTGTTATTCGTGCGTTGGGCGGCTGGCTGTCGGATAAATTTGGAGCGCGGGCCGTCATGTATTGGGTCTTCGGATGGTGTCTTGTTTGTTTTATCCTATTGTGTGTTCCCCGGATGGATATCGAATCGCCGGGTCAGGGTATCACGGCTGAAAAGTCAGGTATCGTGCAGTCAGTAACGAAGGAAAAAATCGTCGTTGATGGAAAAGAATATCATCTGCTGCAAAGGGAATTCATCCGCACCCGTGATCATGAAACATTGGTGTGGCCCACTTTTTCATTCTGGCAGGAAGCCGTTGTTGCACCGGGAGACAAAGTTGCAAAAAAAGAATTGCTGGCAAAAGGCATCACGCACATTTATTTTCAGGCTAATGTCTGGATATTCACCATTCTGGTTTTCATTGTCGGCATTGCAATGGGCATCGGTAAGGCGGCTGTCTATAAATTTATTCCCGACTATTATCCGATGCAGGTGGGAGTGGTGGGAGGAATCGTGGGCGTGATCGGCGGTTTGGGAGGATTTGTTTGTCCGATCATTTTCGGATATTTGCTGAAATATACCGGCATCTGGACAACCGCATGGATGTTCTTTTTTGTCATCACGTTTATCAGTCATTTATGGCTTCACGTAACGGTGAGAAAAATGGTGCGCGAACAGGCGCCGATCCTCTCCCGTCACATCGAAGATAAGCGTCCTCTCGAAGAGATGGCGGAAGAAGTTCCGTTTAGGAAGTAAAACTCCCCATCGGTCGATATTTTCAATCCTTCATAACGTTAACCGCGAAAAGTCTCATTGGACCGGCTGCAGTATCCCGCCGCTTACCGCCAATCTTCACCGGCTTGAATAGAACTGGATGAACAGCAATGAGAAAATATTTGATTAGTTCTTTTCTCGTTTCCGTCAATATATTACATTACTTGAATCAAGGGGCTACACTGTCCTAACAGCAGAGGATGGTGAAGACGGAGCGGAAGTCTTTAAAAAACATCAAAAATCTATTGCACTTGTCATTTCCGACCTCGGTCTGCCCAAACTCGGCTGGGTTGAAATGTACCTGAAATTACCTGAAGTGAAACCGAACATTCGTATGATCATCGCCGGCGGTTTTGCCGATCCTGTGCAAAAAACGACATTTATGGAAGCGGGAATCGACAAATTTATTCAAAAGCCGACGATCCGACGATTGTCTTGAATGCAGTTCGAACCGTACTGGAAAAAAATGACTCAATTTGACTTAGCGCAGTTATCTTTAAAGAAGCAAAATAGTTCATTGATTGTTGTTCCTCATTAATCTTATATCGGTTTGCCGGATAATTGATTCGATTAAACTTTGGTCGTTTTTGTAAGCAGATGATGTGAATCGGTAACTTCTGCAATTGAACCTCGCTGCATCACCGCCGTCCTGTCGCACAAAACACTGCTGTTCGCACTATTATGCGAAATAAAGATAATGCTGACGCTGAAATCATCGCGTACCCGTTTGATCAGAGAAAGCAGATGTATCTGAGTCAGCACATCCAGAGCGCTGGTCGGTTCATCCATGATTATCAATTTGGGTTTGACCGCAATTGCTCGTGCAAGTGCGACGCGTTGTTTCTGTCCGCCGCTTAATTGATGGGGGAAACTCCCGAGAATTTCCTCCGGCAGTCCCATGTGGGAGCAAAGATCGCGTACGGCTGTATTGTCTGATGTTCGCCCGCTTCTTTCTT